>NZ_JADPLO010000061.1:0-37915 GCF_015667765.1 Bacteroides sp. 1001302B_160321_D4
GAAAGAAAGCGGAATTTTTGAAGTAGCAAATAGATCTTGAAAAAGGAAAAAAACTTCAGTTTAAAAAAAGGTTCGTTATATTGAATGCAAAATTCAAATAAATATTTAAAACAGCAAAAATTTTGTGGTTAAATATTGTAATTTTTATGTTTTCTCCCATAATTCAGGCTGAACACATTTCCAACCAGCGGCAGCTAAATAGTCCCGGATTCGTTCTTCAGGAACTTTGCCCCCTTTTTGAAAGGTCGCTTTATCATATTTCGCCTGAATAGGTGAACGTAGGGAATTTACATACCACTTTCTTTGTTTAATAAGCTCGCGGAAAGAATCTTCCAAAGTCAGTTTATCCATTTCTTTAATATTAAAAAATGTATATATAGTTTAATGTATCAAAAAATCGAATGTTATATAACTTATATATGTTATATATATTGTATATGTTATATATCTTTGTTGGGCGATTAATTCATGCAAAGATATAGATTATTAATTTAAAACATAAATGATTATGGGAACAACAATCTCAAACACCCAAATTGATAAGAGAAAGAAACTGTTGGATCTGCCGGAAGACGTTATAACTGTGCTATCCGTACAAGCAGCTAAGGAAGGGAAATCAGCTAAAGCCTTTATGGAAGGCTTATTGATCTCCGCTGCTAATGATTTAGAAGATATAACAACTTATACGTTTCTTTCCAAGAATCAACCTGAAGGGCATGTCATGGTTAGTGAAGCCGAACAAAAAGCCTTTGAACAGAAATATGGTTTATCATGAATGTAGAATATTCAAAGCCATTTTTAAAGGCAGTAGATAAATTATCAGGGAAAGTTCTGTCTTCTGTCCTTGATATGATCCGGGAAGTGAAGAATGCTAATGGTATTGATGAAATTACTAATTGCAAGAAACTCATTGCCTATAAATCAGTATATCGGATTCGTATAGGAGATTATAGAGCATTCTTTATTTTCCACGTTAAGATTGTAGATGATACAGTTAAATTTGAATATCTAGTATCAAGAGGGGAAGCATACGATAAAAAAGTACAGTCAGAGTTACGGAAAAAGGATAAATGATAATTTATTATGGAAAAAGAATTAAGCCGGGTTCCACGCCTATTAAGTGAAAGTTACAATTCTGGGCTAATTGAGCGCTTATATGATTCTGGCGGTAGTGTAATGCTAGATATTATAATTTACCTTTGTGGGAATCATATTAGAGATCTATTTGGTGAATCATGGTTCTCAATAGAGGATTTTTGTAATAAAATGGGTTATAATCGGACAAATCTTCAAAGAAAACTATCTAAGGAACAGCTGAAGGATCTTTTTGGAAAACGCTCACCTCATTATATCTGTAAGGATATAAACGGGGAGGAAATAAGCCACCCCATAGAAACCGTTTTTGAAGCCGCCCTTTATAAACTTGGCTTAGAAAATATGTCTTATCCTGTTTCTACAAGCGAAGGCACTTCATATATATTTATTCAGATCCTTACCAAATTTGAAATCCGGACAAATTTTAAAACCAAGAAAGGAACGAAAAGATTATATAGTGCTACTCTGAATAATCTGATAAAGGATTCTGTTTATACTCTCTATAATCTAATTGAAAGTCAGGATTATAGAGAGTTACCTTCCAAATATCGATATTTCTATTTGGAACTATCGAAAATGATATATCTTATTAAGTATAAAATCAAAACAGGAGATGCACCTAGTTACAGATTAACCGTTGATCAGTTGGCTAAGTTGTTCAACCTCAATTTTGAAGAGAATAAGGAAAGGAAAAGAAATGTAACAAAAGTTTTGAAGGGGATAAATGAACACTTGAGATTTACCAACTTTCAATTTAAGTACGTTAAAGGTGCTAATGATAAATGGGCATATACGGTAGATTTTGAATTTTCTCAAGAAACGCTTGATTATTTTGATGAACGCTATACCGCTATGTTTACTCAAAGATTCTATAGTGATCTGTTATGGAGATACGCTGGTTTAGCTTTTCCTAATTGTGCGGTAGGCAGAGATCGGGTTAACAAAGTTGAAGATATAAAATCTGATCGAAACTTGTATGAAGATTATTTGGCATGGGCTAATTCTCCACAAAACAAAGCACTGAAAGAGGAAGTATATAGGGAAAATTTCTTTCGGGTATTTGGAAAAACCCCTGAAGAGTTTGGATTAACTAGTAATGCCCCGACTGTGACACGTGAGCCAAAGGAATTTATAGTTAAAAATCCACCTACTGTGACACCTGAACCGGAAAAGATTATCTAGCTGTGTAAAACACTACACTTTTCAATTCTGTTAACATTTCCAGCTGTGTAAAACACTACACTTTTAGGTTTCCAGCTGTGTAGAATGCTACACTTTTGGGTTTCCAGCTGTGTAAAATACTACACTTTTAGGTTTCCAGCTGTGTAGAATGCTACACTTTTGAAAATTTAGCTGTGTAAAACACTACACTTTTGAATTTAGCTGTGTAAAATACTACACCATATTAAAGATATCGCAAAAAAATAAAGTGTTGATTTTTAGATAATTAATGAAAAGTGATTTTTTCCAGCTGTGTAAAAGGCTACACCATATTTCTTAATATAACCTAAAAACCTAAACCCCCTATAATCCCCCAAAGGGGGACAGAAGAAATGACCGGAAAAATGATATTTTTCCTTCAGCTTATATCATCATACTTTCGGAAAAATACTATCGGGCATGACAAATTGTCATATTTTGAGGAAAGTAATAATTCTCCAATCTCCTTTAATCAGAGGTGAGAAAGAGAAACAACAGCTGTTTTACTTTTGGTATACGTTAAGTAAAATGTTTTTTTTGGCATGTATCAAGAAAAAACACATTTTACTTTATTGTTTTACTAAATTATTTTACTACCTTTACAAAAAGTAAAATGATAAAAGCATAATAGATATGACTGATGATGATATTAAAGATTTGAAGAAAGATTTACTTCAGTTGTTTATGAAGTACAATGTTTCCATAGGCTTCACTTGTGCAGACTGTAGTGATACATATGGATTATATGATGATCATATAGTTATACAGGATAATAATAGTAGGGAAAATGTACTAGAAACTGATGGATGGTGGTTAAATATAAGCCATTTGCGATAATTTCAAATAATAAGAAAGGAGTAATAATATGGCAATTGATACAGAAAGGATATTTCTTTTAGCAACTAAAAAAAGCCAGCGAGTGGAAAATCTGACCTATTGTATAGGTGTGCATCGATTAGGAACTCCAAACATGGAGTACATTCTAGGAGAAACAGACAATGACCGTGAATATAGGCAAGGTGATGAAGTTTCATATATTTATCATGCGGAATATGCCTATACGTTGCAGGAGGCTCTAGATTGGCTAAATAATGTAAATTAGTATAAAATGAAATCCTCAATAAATGTTTAATGAAGAATTAAAATCCTCGTATTATAATGAAGATAGGATATGCACGTGTATCGACTCCGGATCAGAATCCAGCTTTGCAATTGGAAGCATTAGAAAAGGCTGGTTGTGAGAAAATTTATCAAGAAAAAAAATCAGCGTTTAAAGAACGTCCTGAATTAATCCGGGCATTAGAAGATCTTAGAACTGGGGATATCTTATATGTCTGGTCGTTGGATCGTTTAGGCAGATCCATGAAGGAAATCCGGACGAATGTAGATCTAATAATGAATAAGGGAGCGCATCTTGTCGATGTAACGCATAATATCGATACGTCCACTCCTTCCGGGAAACTTTTGATCCCGATATTTTCAATGTTGGCAGAAATCGATCAGGTTTTACGTACAGAAAGAACGGTTGCAGGTTGGGAAGTCGCAAAACGTGAGGGAAGAACAGGAGGAAGAAAGCCCGGCTTAAATGATTTAGCGAAAAAGAAAGCCGAGCAGGCAAAGAAAATGTATCTGTCAAAAGATCCCTTCTATTCAGCAAAAGAGATCGCTTCAATTCTCAATATCTCCACGAGAACTTTGTATAAATATTTGCGTTCTGTTGGGGTTGAACCAAAACAAAACCAGTAACCGGTTATCTCTTAATGGAAAGTAAGGTAGGAAATCCCCTACCCTATTTCCATTTTAACTTGTTGCAAAGCCCCTTTGAGTTCTTTCATTGTGTCCCTTTTGTGCTTCTTGCATTCTTCCGGCTGAATGATTTGGAACTGTTCATCTTGGTAGTTGACCGCACCGCAAATCTTTCCGTCATGGTCGCAAATGGTATCATAACCGCCAAGTGTTTCACTTAGCCATAGCATACCGCAAGAGCATTGCACTTTTATTATTCCCATATATATATTTTTAGTTGATTATTTACATGTCTTCTATTGTCAATGATTTACTAATTAATATGATAAGGAAAGGTAAAACAACCTTTCCTTATGGCTATTTTTTTCCTAAAGTACCGTTTATGAATTTGCGTTTATAGCTTGCTATTTCTTTCTTATTTTCTTCCAAAAATGCTTCAAGCAGATTTCCTAGCATTTGCATCATTGGAACTTTTGACATTGTAGATAGTATTTTAAGTTCTTGATGGAACTCTCTAGGTATCTTTATCGTTTCCGTGTCTATTATCTCTCTTTTAGCGAAAAGCAAAGAAAGACCTTTAGGAAAAGATGATTCGGGAAATTCTGAAGGTTCTTCTGTCATATTCTCATTTTCCTGAATGATTTCTTCTTCTTGTACTGGAGCAACAACTTTAGCTGGTTCTGTGGTGCTGGCTGCTGGTTGTACTTCCGGAATTTTCTCTTCTGAAGTCTGTTGTGATGAAACAGATTTTATACTTTGAACTTTCTTAGCTTCTTCTTTACCAGCCTGTACCAATGCGAACATTGATGTTTTGGGTTTTCCTGTATTTTTCTTTTCTTCAGCCATAATTTCATTTTTTAACGTAATTGATTAATAATTGTATCATTTCTTCTCCGAAATCATCACAGGTGTGATTATAGTTGTTTATTATCGTAGAAAGGTTTCTTTGGTAATTAACTTTGCTTTCCTTGATATGATTGTTCAGTAGCTCGAAAGGTAAATTGTCTTTGTTTGCTATAAGCTCTTTATATTCAAGCAAATTAGGTGTTACCTTGTTAGGCAATCCTTTTACTATTGTTTTGTAACCTAGACTTTCTCGTTTAGATAAGATATTTTCCTTGTAGTAATTGTAGAACTTTACAGTGTGCAATACTTCGATTTTTGAAGGAGCAAAAGGTATAATGACCACATCCATCATCATTAGGGTTTCTACTACTCCTGCCTGTTTCAAGTTTCCCGGAAAGTCAACCACTATTATATCGAAACTTTCTTTGAGAAATTCTATGCTGTTAATGAAGTCTGATGAAGATATACTCATTACTTCATACTCGTCTTTTATATCCTCTTCCTGTTGTGCTTCATCGAAAGCTCTTAACTCCCCCATTGTATTTTGCGCATCGTCTATATCGACAACGCCAATGGTTAAACCTGTCTGCTCGTGGCTCTCATGTACATATCCTGCGAACAAGGCTGTTAATGTTGATTTACCTGTTCCACCTTTTGGGTTCTCGAATGCTACGAATATACCCGGTAATATTTTTCCCATAACGTTACGAGTTTAAATTTTTCGCAATATATGAATTAATAATCTAACTAACAAATTAATCAGCTTGTTTAACAAATAATTAACCAATAATCTTATTACATAACCATTTAATAAACTAATTAGTTAATTAAATGGTTAATTATACAATTAATAGATTAGTTATCTAGTTAATAAGTTATTTGATTTATTTATTAATTAGTTAATTAGTTTATGGATTAATTAGTTTTCTGATAAACTAGCTAACTAGTTGTTTTTTTGTTGCCGTGCTTTCAGTTCTTCCTTTTGTTAAGTTATCTGGTTACTTGGTTAATTAGGGAATCAGTTCTTTGGGTTGATTTTTCCGAAAGTATAGATCTTAAAGTTTTGGTGCTTTATAATTTTTATCTATCTTTGTATATGCAAGGTGTGGTTTTGTAGCTACAAAACCCACCTTGCGACAGCCGAGCTGACGAGTGATGTTCGTTTCACTCACATACATTAGAATAGAGAATAGGAATATAGAATGAAAGAGAATAGAACTAAAGTTATTCGGGCACGTCTTTCTGAAGAAGAAAAGGAACAGGTTTTCAGACGAGCTAAAGCTGAAGGTGTAACACTTTCTATGTATTTAAGAAAATCTGTTTTAGGGGAAAGGATAACTTCAAAAGCGGATATTCAAACCGTCTTTGAACTGAAAAAAATAGGTACTAATTTGAATCAACTTGCAAAGCATGTTAACTCTTTACCTGTTGATGAAAATATTCGTCTTTCATTGGAAAGTATAGAGATGTACATTAAAGAGTTGAAGCAAATAACAGATAAACTAATATGATAGCGGAGATACAAGACCCGTTTGTAGGAGAAGCATTAAACCGTAAAATCGATTATCAGTTAAAGAAGATTGAAAGCGGTGTAGCTAGGGAATTATATAATTCTTCTGGTGATTCTCTTATTAATATGTATCGTAATATGTCCCTTGTTGCTGGTCTGAATGATCGTGTGAAATCACCATATATAGAATTTATTCTTAGCAGCCCGATAGGGGAGGATCTTCCGGACGAAAAGTTTTCTGAAGTAGCGAAAGAATATTTGGAAAGAATGGGATACGGTGATTCTTGCTACACCATCATAAAGAACGATGATAAGGACCACCGACATGTACATATACTTGCCACTACGATAGACTTAAACGGCTTGTGGATCTCTGATAGTTACAGCAAGGGACGTTCTGGAAAGATCATGCGAGAGCTAGAGCTTAAACATGGGCTTGAAGTTATGGAGAAAGGAAAGTCTTCCCGGAACAAGACGTTGGGAGAATCCCAGTACCGGCAATATTTCTTTGACACAGCTTTGCACAAGGCTTTGCGCAGCCATAATGCAAAAGAACGGGTGAAGGATCTTCTAGGGCAGTCGGAAACCTTTAAAACGATTAATCCTGATATGACTAAGGCTTATACTAATGCGGAATGGAAAATCATATTGGGGGAAGATACATACGAAAATATGTTAGATATGTTATCAAAAGGAAAGTTCTTTAATCCATTACTCAAGGACGAGTTACTTTCCGTCATGGATCGTTTGCGTCAGGAATGCGGCAACATGAAAGAGTTCCGGGATCGATTGGAAAAAGAAGGGTATTATATGCGTCTGGTATCGGACAAGGGGAAATCTCATTATGTATATGGCATTCCTGATAGGGGCTTTTATCTGAAAGATACAGCCCTTCCGGAATCGTACCGGTTTGGGAAACTTTTGTTCGCCGGAAAACAAATGACCGCAGACGAGCAAAAGCATTATCTGTATAACCAGATCTTTGCAGTTCTTAATGGTTCATCCAGCTATGAAGATTTTAAAGACCGGCTAGCGGAGCATAATATAAATCTGATCGAGCACGTCAACGGTAAAGGGATATACGGCATATCCTTTGCCCTTACAAATGTCGATACTCCGGAAATCTTTAAAAGCTCTGATGTATCAAGGAGATTAACCTATCAGAACATACAAGACTTCTTCCAAAAAGAGCAGAATCCGGAACAGGGAAAAGAACAGGAGAGAGCAACACCCATCGATCCGGTTATCGTGTGTTATGCGAGTAATCCGCACGAATGGGAGAAGGATCTTATCTATATGTACCCGGTTGCCATGTCAATGGCTTTAGATAACGGATCAGGGAAGCACCGGAAAGGTGATGAAGATCTTCCGGACAACAAGAAAAAGAAAAAGCGAAATAAAGGATTATCATATTAATAACAAAATTGAATAGAAAATGCGCAAAAAAAAGAAGCAAATTAGTATGGAAGCAAATCGCTTCAAAAACGTAAGCGAATTGATAAAATCGTTTGAGGAGTATTCTGGGTTCAGTATTGATCCGGAAGAGATAGATACTCGTGATAAGCTGTTGGATAAAATTTCGGAAATACAGGACTATTTATCTAATGAAGTATCAGATATATGTTCTCAGTATTATTATGAAGCAGGACAATTAATGCCTGAAGATGAAGATTAACGTATAACGAATCGGAAATGAACGATATACTATTCAAAAAAATAAAAAGAGCAAACAGTAAATATGCTGAATACTTATCAGCTTGCGATAAAGTAGCTAAAGCAGCCCAAAAGCATATAAACTGGAACGATAGCGTAGGTTGTGCCTATATGCCGGGTGACGGTCTTTGCATAGAGATTGAAGCCCATGTTTGCCCAGCTACAAGATTTTTTGAGCTACCTGATATTATCGGTAATGATATGATTGATGAATACACATATCGAACCAATTGCATTTAATTTAAAACAAGTTAATCATGAACTACAGCGAAGTTTTAAATCCATACCAGCCGTTAGAAACCGGCGATTTCATGTACCGGTATTATATTAATGACCGGGAGTATATAATTTATTCACCGGAACGAAACAAGATATCCTGTTTGGAGTTGTTCGATTTCAAAGATCTTAGCGCTTTTCAATTATCTATATCCATCCAAGCGAAAGTACAGGTGCAATCGGAAAGCGAGGAATTGAAGGAGTTTAGTTTTGATCACGTATGTAGCAAAGAAGATCTGATAGCTTATCTCTTTGATATTACTGAAGGAAAAACGGAGATCCGGAAGGTGAGAAAGGTTTCAAATAACGAGGGCTATTTCCTTTTTGAACTGAAGAGTGCGCATAAGATCCGGAACTTTTACCAGTTCAACCCGGAAAGTAAAGAGTATCAGCTCGTGTTTGACAATGATATTTGCTGTGCAGCGATATATGAAGATGTAACTTCTGATGTCGTAAACGTGTGCTGGAATCCTGCTATCTTTAGTATATTAGAAGGACAGACAGAGCAGCAGAATACTTCTTATCTTCTGCCTTCTTCTAATCCTATCCTTTGTGCGCATGTCTGCAAGAAAGCGCAGGAGAGAAACGCTAGGATCAATCTGTACGTAGGCAAAAACGGCATAGAAGCTCTTTTGTTCTTTTCTTACTATATAGCTTCTAAAGGAATTGAGAAAAGCATTTCTATTTTTTCCGACAGTAAGCAGGTGACTGTAGAAATGGATCGTTGGAATCCTGTTACGGTGGTTAAACTTATGTCTAAGATGCAGAAAACGATCAATGATAAGTTAAGGAAACAGTTTGGGGAAGAAGATGAAGTGACCATTTACCGGCTGGAATCCGTAGCGGGGAAATCTTTTCTTGCTTTTCAAAACCATCCTCTAGCAATAGATGTGTTCTTTCGGAATATCATCCCGTTATATGGTTTGGAAAATATTGAGTATATAGAAATGTAGCTTGTTGTTTATCTGATAAACAAGAAAAAATTATTCTAAATAGGAAACATTTTTATAGGGAAATTGTTATTTTTGTGCAGTCGTAAACCGACCGTGTTTTTACATATTGAAGAAAAAAAGCGTTTAGCTGATTTCTGTGCAAGCGAAAAGTCCAAAAATTGCATTATACACAGAGAAACAGATAAATGCTCCCCGTGATATGCGGGGGGTATCTCCTGTTTGTGTGTATAGGGCTTGGATTCCCTCGCTTGCGGATAGGCGAATGCCCTTCCGCTTTTTTTATGTTTATTGGCTTGGTGTAGGGCACAAGCGAAAACCTTATGGCAATGGAAAAGACACAGCGAAAACAGTCCCTAAACTGCTTGTCAAACACTCCTAAGCTGTTTGACCTAAACGAACTACTAAGCTCGCTCAAGATCACACCCGGACAAATGGAGAACATGAAAGGGTTGATATACATCGAAGGGCTGACGGAAAAGCAAGTACGCCAAAGATTAAGCCATGCAAAGATCATCAGAACAAATAAATTCGGGGTTAATTCCTGCCTGTATTATATCCTCTTTGAGGATGTAAAGGGGAGATATTTGTGCCTGTTTAACGGTGACAGGGAATGTTTCAGAGCGTTGTTTTTCAGTATTCACCTGTAAGAAGTTACTAATGACAAAAAAGAAATTGCCCGTTCGTTTTACGGGTCAGCACTTTACTATTGATAAAGTGCTAATAAAAGATGCAATAAGACAAGCAAATATAAGTAATCAGGATACGGTTTTAGATATTGGGGCAGGCAAGGGGTTTCTTACTGTTCATTTATTAAAAATCGCCAACAATGTTGTTGCTATTGAAAACGACACAGCTTTGGTTGAACATTTACGAAAATTATTTTCTGATGCCCGAAATGTTCAAGTTGTCGGTTGTGATTTTAGGAATTTTGCAGTTCCGAAATTTCCTTTCAAAGTGGTGTCAAATATTCCTTATGGCATTACTTCCGATATTTTCAAAATCCTGATGTTTGAGAGTCTTGGAAATTTTCTGGGAGGTTCCATTGTCCTTCAATTAGAACCTACACAAAAGTTATTTTCGAGGAAGCTTTACAATCCATATACCGTTTTCTATCATACTTTTTTTGATTTGAAACTTGTCTATGAGGTAGGTCCTGAAAGTTTCTTGCCACCGCCAACTGTCAAATCAGCCCTGTTAAACATTAAAAGAAAACACTTATTTTTTGATTTTAAGTTTAAAGCCAAATACTTAGCATTTATTTCCTGTCTGTTAGAGAAACCTGATTTATCTGTAAAAACAGCTTTAAAGTCGATTTTCAGGAAAAGTCAGGTCAGGTCAATTTCGGAAAAATTCGGTTTAAACCTTAATGCTCAAATTGTTTGTTTGTCTCCAAGTCAATGGTTAAACTGTTTTTTGGAAATGCTGGAAGTTGTCCCTGAAAAATTTCATCCTTCGTAGTTCAAAGTCGGGTGGTTGTCAAGATGATTTTTTTGGTTTGGTGTCGTCTTTTTTTAAGCTGCCGCATAACGGCTGGCAAATTGGCGATGGAGCCGACTTTTAGCACAAATGTTGAATAGAATTACTAATCTTCAACATTGCACAAAAGTTCAATAGAAGTACTTCACCGGCTCTATTGCCAATTTGTTTGTTATGTGCCGTTTTATTCCATTTTATACATTTAACAATTGCTGAAACGTAAAGTCGGGTTTAAACATTTCAATTTCGTTTTGAGTTGATTCTTCTTGTGCTTCTTTGCCATAGATAAACATTTGCTGTTCATAATTTTTAACAGCCTCTTCAATGCTATTAAATTTTCCATCGGCTAGATTATCAGACAATATCAAGGCATCCACCAACCCACTATTTACTCCCTGCCCTGCAAAAGGCGGCATCAAATGTGCGGCATCCCCAATCATTGTTATGGGTAATGGGCGCTTGCTTTTCCAAGGCTTTTCTAAAGGAAATATCCGTGTAGCCAATCCTACAAATGACAACGTCGTATGAATCAATTCTTTGTAGCGTTCGTCCCAATCGGAAAATTCTTTCAGAAGAAAATCAACGACACTATTTCTGTTTTGAAAATCTACCTGCGTTTGGTTTTTCCATTCATCAGGTGTTTTAAAACTTATTCCAAAATGCAATGCACCATTATTATTGGGGTTAGCAAATAATAAATTACCTTGGTGAGATGCCATTAGCCGGTTTCCATTGCATAGCTGAAAAAATCCAGGACAGTTTATCTCTGGTTGATGAATATCGGCTTGTATATTGAAAGTACCTGTTTCTTCAACTTCCGTGTCGGTAACAAATTTTCTTACCTTGGACATCCCGCCATTGGCAAGAATAACCAAATCTGCTGTTTCACTCGGTTTATTCTCAAAAGTTAGTGTCCACTTCTTCTTACCAGGTTCAAGCATAACAAGTTTTCTATCCCAAATAACCGTGTCGTTTTCTAAACTATTCAACAAGATAGCCCTTAAGTCATTTCTGTTTATTTCAGGATTGTCAAATCGATTTTCGGGCTTTACATTTTTTGTGGATAAAATATTGCCTTTTTTATCAGCAATATTTACACCCATTGGTAAGGCTAAGTCATAATAAGTTTGTAACAATCCCGCTTTTTTCATTGCTTCCTGACCTGAACCTTTGTGTAGGTCAAGGGTTCCACCAAAAATTCTTGCCTCTCGGTCGTTGTCTCTTTCGTAAACTGAAACGTCTATGCCGTTTTGCTGTAATAATTTTGCCATAGTCAGTCCAACGGGTCCACCACCAATTATTGCAACGTTCTTATCACTAAGTAAATTCATTTGTTTGTCTGTATCTATTCGCATTGTCATTCAAAAATGGCCCATAACAATGGCTCGGCGAATTGGCGAAGTAGCGAAGCTGTATCGAAGATACAAAAGCGGAGCTATTTAGCCAAGTCGCTTGTTGTAAGCAGTCCGCGAAGCGGCGGCTTACGGCAAGCGACGTAAGTCGCCGAGCCATTGTTAGCAAGGAGCGCAGCGGATTGCTAACAACGGTTTGCAGCTATACGCAGGCAGGGATTTTTACCACTAAGCTACCTACGATGAACTGAACTTTAAATTTACCACTTTCCTGTCTTACGAAGCACGAACCCCCTGCTTGCGTATAGGTGATGTTATGCGGTCGGCTTTCATTTTCTCTTCTTTCTCGTTAATTTGTCAAGCAAAGTTACTAAATTTGCAGTCAAGCAATTTCAATTTTTGAATTATGTATTTCAGCAGACCTTGGACTTCTATCTAAGTGATAGGCAGTCCTGAATAAATTCCAATCAATCTTTTAGGGCAAGACAATCAGTCTATGCTTTGTGTGTGCTGTCATTTTTTTTGATGGCATTGCTTTGTCGTAGTTGCTCTGTCGGGTAATACTGTCTATTCACTTCTCTGTGATTTGAATTCAAGGTATTACTAAATTAACCCCCTATAAGATAGAATTGTAAAGTTCTTTTCATCCGCAAAATGGAATGAATAGAACGTAATATTCATATTGTTAAAATCTATTAACGGGGGGGGTAAATTCTAATTTGTATTTCTACATGCTTTGAATAATAAAATATATACATATTTTTGAACCATTAAAATATAAACTTTATCATGGAAAAAGCAAATATAGGATTTAAAGCCGGGATCATCTTAGAAAAATTAGGCGAAACCGGACTTATAACCATTGCCGAGCTTGCGAGAAGGCTAAATCTTGCGGCTGATGAAACCGCACTCGCCGCCGGGTGGCTCGCACGTGAGAATAAGATATACATCGAACGGCGAAACGGTTTGCTGTATATCAGGAAAGAGTGATACAACGTATCAAAAGGATAAACGATAAACGCTGGAATGTTTGCAGTGCGTAACACTATTGATGTAAAAGTGCTTTTCATTATCCATTTGAAACCATTTATAAACTTATAAAAAATACAGGTATGGATAAGCACATCATCAGAGAGAACGCAGGGAAACTCTGGCGCTTATTAAGCACAGACGTACACCGGAAATGGAATTTGCAGGAAGTAAAGGAATTGACAGGGTTCAATGATCTGGAAGTCGCCAGTGCGATAGGCTGGCTCGCTCGTGAGGACAAGATTCAATTCGAGCTTGAACACCACGACACTAAGGATAAGAACGCATTACTATACCTTATGTTGAACGTCTATTTCTAAACACCTCCCTTTGAATTGTAAAAGCCTCCGGCGGGGTTTTCGCCGGGGGGGCTTCTTGCATTTGCATATATAACCTCAAAGGCAAGTCAAATCGGACGGGGTGGCGGTCGGACGGCTGAAAAGTCGAAAACGTAACACAGGCGTGTTACTACTTGTCTTTGACAAGGCATTTTTTAGGGGTGCTGGCATACAATCCGAAAGGGGCGGGAACGGCTGTTCCCGTTTGTTCTCCCTGCAACCTACAGGATATTAACCTTAAATCATTAAGTGATAAACACTATATTTAATAACCCCTTTTAGCCAACAAATTGTTATCTTTGCGTAGGGTAAACAAAAAATAAGCTTATGAAAACTGCTATGGAAAAAAAAGAAACCGGCTTAATGAGACAGATCGGTTATCTCTCTTTTGTCGTTGTTTTGTTGTATGGGCTTACGCTATTTGCGGTTTCTTGTGACAATGATGAAGATCCTCCTCTTCCTCCCGCAGTGGAAAAAGTAGTGCTGGCATTTGGTGTGGATCAGGGTGAAGGTCAGCTTTCGGCTAAACCGGAGTTGGAAAATACGGCTGCGGAAAAGATAGGAGAATTGATCTCTCCGGCTGAAATAGCGAAAGGCACAACGGTGCATTTTCGTGCTACCCATTCCAAATCATGGACAATCATGTATTGGAAAGTCAATGGCGTCATTATTCGTTCTGTGGAGCCGGAGCAGACTTTCGTCATCGATGAGCATAAGGAGGTTCGGGTTGCTTTCAAGCCTTACAAGTCACCGGAACCGGAGGGGCTGTAAAACAAACTGTGTCAGCAAAGCAATAAAATATTAATTTTGCTGACACAGTTTAATTGAATTCTCTTTTTGCTGTTCATTTGCTTTATTTCAGGACTTCGCCCTTCTCGTTGAAGAACACTTCGCTGTCCGTGCCTTCTGCATCGGTAAATGTCACCTTGTAGGTCTTTGTGCCTTCCTCGCTTTCCTCAACTGCGGCTTCCTTGATTGTCAGGTCTGCGAAATCCTTCTTGATCGTGTCCTGAACCGCCTGCGGCAGATCCTTTACCTCGATTGGCTTATAATCGTTCACCATTACCACAATCTCAACATCCGATACCATGTTGCCGGCGAATGCCACTGAACTACCCAATCCCATAACAAGTGCTACTGCAAATAATACCTTTTTCATAATCCAATCTATTTAAATATTTAACATATGGTTTCTGAAAGACAAAGAACAAACATTGTGCCAAACAAACAAGTCATATATACCTGATAATCAAAAGCATACAAAAAACACATATATTTATTGAAGAACTGTTATCTGTGTATCATTTCCACATTTTGTGGAAACGATACACAGACTTTCTACAATTGCCTCCGGCGGGGTTTTCGCCGGGGGGCTTCTTGCATTTGCATATCTATCAAAAAGAAAGCAATATCGGAGCGTTACACCATAAAAACAGCTAGCCGGTTATTACAAAATGATATTGCCACAGTTGAGCATAAGGACAGGTCCAGCTATAAAATGGAGTAGGAGAGTAGCAAAATGATATTTATGTTTTAGGCGTTCCCTTCGGTCAGGCTTTCCGCTTCTACATGGTAAACGCTTCAATCCTTAACGCATAATGCCCACCCACCCGAATAAGGTAGGCTATTTTCCGATTGATCGGTTCGGTGAGCCATCCGGTAAACCGAATGACTTTCACCGATCCGAACAGTCGGAAAAGGAGTACCCGGAATAAACCTTTCCGGCTGATAGGTGCAAGCACTTACCAGCTGGAAAGATATATTCCTGCATGGGTACTCCGGTAGCCGGTTGTTTGATCCCGTTATTATACTTTCGGAAAAAATCTGTGTTTAGATACTTTTTTCTGTGTTTAATCCTAGTTCTTTGCTATCGCTTTGGGCTAGTTTGATGTTGCTTAATCCGGGAGCATCAGAGGGCAGACCGAAGATCTTCTGGACTGCTATCATCGTTGGAGCCGGTGCGGATCCTTTCAGGTTGTTTATCGCTTCCGGAGAAGGGATATATCCTTCATCCTTTAGGAAAGAGATCTGTGCAAAGTCATTTTTTTTTATGGCAAGAAAAAAGTCTTTTTCTTTTAGATATTGATCTACCATTTCTTTTAAATCATCTTTTACTAATGACCAGTAGTTACCCTTGAAGCAATCTATTCCTTCAGGTGATTCTTTTACAGAATCTATTTTTTGAAACCCATTTAATATACCTTCCTCTGTAACACTCCATTCGTTCCTTTTTATTCCCCAGTCGATCATATCTTTGAATGAATATTTTTCATTTAGTTCGTGGATATCCCAAAAGTCTTTTTGTCTTGGTTCTTCTTCTGTAATGGCAGATAGTTTCATGGCTGCTATTTCCCGTATGTCTGCTATTCGTATGTGGTCGATTTCTTGTATGGGGAAAATAAATTTTTCAGTATAGAAAAAATCGACTTTAATTTTGTCTATAGGGGAGTCCCCCATGTATAGTGTATATCCTAAAGCTGATGTGTCCAGAGAATCTGTATTCTCGGAATATGGAAAACTCCTTTGAATAAACTCTTTCATTTCTTTTGTATTCATGGTTCCATAATCTATATCAGTGAATAAATCTATGTCAATAGATCTTCGATGTCCTAGTTGTAGGCTCAAACAGGTTCCACCTATAAGCGTGAAATCTTTAAAAATAGGACTATTGACCAGCTTTTGCAGAGTTTCTTTTAATAAAGGAGAAACAGTTTCATAATGTAAGTTCATAGAATGTATTTTTGATAGTTATCGTTTCTTGTGTTACTATTCCATTTGTTTTTTATGTTGGGAATGACTTGTTTTATGGTTTCTATTCCATAGAACCGAATAATCTCCTTGATCTCGATATCGTTGCCATATTCAAAAGCCCGTTGTATAACCCATTCCTTGTTCCTTATCCAATTTATCTTATCTATTCGTGTGTCCCAAAATAATCCTTTACTTAGTTTAGATAAGTCAGGATGTTTCTTTCGCTCTTCTTTCATTATGAAGGTATATATGTCATGGTTGGCTTGTATTTTAAAGAAAAAGCCTTCAATGTTTATGTTTAACGCTTTTTCTATTGAAATGGAGGCTTTTATAGTGAATTTTCGTTCCCCTTTTATATAGTCACAAATACGTTGCGGATATTCATTTGACATATGCGCTAACTTTTTTTGAGATATATTCCTTTTTTTAAGGATTACATCCAATATCTTACCTGCCGGAACATCTTCCATTGACAAGTATTTTTCATATTTTATATTCATAGGACTATAATTTTGTTTTGGCAAAAATAATGACTCTTAATACAATAACCAAATTTGGTTATTGTTATTTTGGAAAAATTATAATGCCTGCTCAATATTTTTCCCGATTGTTTGCCTATCATTTTGGGCTAGCTTTATGTCGCTTAGTCCGGGAGTATCAGAGAGCAGACCGAAGATCTTCTGGACTGCTATCATCGTTGGAGCCGGTGCGGATCCTTTCAGTTCGTCTATTATTTTAGGGGAAGGGATATACCCTTCATCCTTCAGCCCGGCGATCCGGGTAAAATCGTTTTTTTTTATGGCATCTTGGAACTCACATTCCTTGCCTTTTGATATGGATGCTTGTAGATCATCGTTCCAATCACTGTTTACCGATAACTCCACGTTAGGCAGTTGAAGAACTTTATCCTTCAGTTCTTCAACTGGCAGACCTTCAATATTGGGTAACTCTTGACCTTTTAAGAATGTATCTAGCTTCAGCGCATATTTATAGCCGTTGCTATCATTGTCAAATATATAAGTAACCTGATCGGTTATATTATTAATATTTTGCTTTGACAGGAGCAGCTTTATAACGCCCATTTGTCCCTGTGTGATGTTCCCTTCAGTGCTGATATATAAGATGTTCTTTTCGGTATTCAGAAGCTTCATTTGATAATGGGACGCAGCATCGATCATGCTTTCACTGATATATATATGCTCTATTGGTCTTGTCTTGTCATGCTTAGACACTACGATACTATCGTATTTGTTGCCTGATATGCCTTTGAAGCTCTTGCCGTCTTCAGGTCTTATCCCCCTTTGGGAAATACCCTGAAAGCCGTTTTGGTTAATAAGTCTGGTACAGGTATTATTATAGACTTTTCCATCTTTCCGGTGTTCCCTAGAGGTGAATACCCCGGAAAATACCGGTGAAGATAGTGTATCTTGAGTAATTCCTCTCTTTTGCAAGAAATCCCCTTGATAGGGTTTCAGTTGGCTGTTCAGGAACGCCAGCTGATTAGGATCTAGTTTTGCGTTGCTAACTCCAAACCGGCTATCTTGAGATAATACGACTTCTTTATTGTTTACATAGTTCTGAACGGCTTCCCCGGCTTCTCGCAGGCTAGGCATTCTCCCGGTCTGGTCGTAGATATGCTTCTGCATTAGATCTATGATAGTCTTTCCTCGTGCTTCTCCGTGAACGTCCCAATAGGTATAGTAATCCTTACTATTCTTCTTGATAATAACGGTATCGGATCCGTTGCTCATCTTAGGGGACGAGTTGGAAGATCCGGAAACAAACTTCCAGCCTAAATAGAGAAAAAACTCCGGAAGGGAAACATCCCTTTTCAGTTTGTCAAAGTCTACTTTCATAACGTCAGATTTTTAGGTTATTACTTTTATCTTTACCTAGCCCTACATTATCGCTTTGGGCTAGTTTGATGTTGCTTAATCCGGGAGCGTCAGAGGACAGACCGAAGATCTTCTGGACTGCTATCATTGTTGGAGCCGGTGCGGATTTTTTCAGCTCGTCTATTATTTTAGGGGAAGGGATATACCCTTCATCCTTCAGCCCGGCGATCCGGGTAAAATCGTTTTTTTTTATTGAATCTGAAAAAATAGAATCGGTTATTTGTTGCTGTGTTCTTATGATGATAGGATGATCCTGTATGTTATTCAGGATCTCCTTATCAGAAAACAAAAGATCCGGCTTATATTTCCCAGCGTAGAAGTTTGACAGGTACAGTTCCTCTGAAGGCTCTAATTTCATTAGCGAAGATACGAAATCAGCCACCTTATCGTTGATCTCCTGCATGGGATATTTTCCGCTGTTGGTATGCATCATCGGAAGTAGCTGCTGCCTTATCTCCGTAAAGGTCACATTCTCTATGCTTTGTTTTGGATCAGCCTTTAACATTTCCTTATTCTCCGGATTGCCAAGAGAAGAGTAAAAAACAATGGATTTCCTTAAAAGATCCCTTTCTTCTTTGCTCGTCAATATATCAGAGGATGCAAGGGAGAAGAGGTCATATATATCTCTAGGCTTACATCTTTCATAGAACGCCTTTATCTTTCCTGCAAACAATTCGATAGGATTGACGTAGTTTACTACAAATGAAGTCTTGTTCTCTCTGATGAAGGGAAACTCAATAGATTTAACTTCCGGTTTGAATATATGGGATCGATTATGATAGTTTATATCTAGTTTTATCTTATCTCCGCTTCCTGTCACCGTATTATAGTGCAAAGAGAGAGAATCTAGGGTAAAATTACTTCTTTCGGTCTTCCTATACCCGTTCTGCTGGAAATAGCTATCTAAAGCCTTGTTGATTTGTTCTCTCTCCGCTAACATATCCTCTTTAGATACGTTTTTAGAGAAATCAAGATCCAGATCGACAGAAAGCCGGGGAAGATCGAAAACAAGCAGGTTTATAGCCGTTCCCCCCTTCAGTAACAATTTACCGCTAAACTCCGGCTGATTGTTAAGGTCATTGAGGATATTGGATAATCGCATAACTTTCTCTATTCCAGCAACCGTAAAATTATTTTCTTTTGCTAGTCTAGTGATTTCTTCTTGTGTATAATCAAAACTCATAATATACTCCTTTCTCTATTTCTTTCATTACATCTTTAGGCGCACATACATTCCATTCCTTGAAATAGGTATCACAACGGGAAGGATTTGTAAGGTAACTTGTTGTATTACCCATCTTCTTTTTACATACATCGAAGAACATATCCGATAGGTTTAGTTGTTCCTGAAGCTGGGACAGGATGAATCCTGTACGTTGATACAGGCTTTTCTTTTGGTATAGCTTCAGGCATTCTAACATATCTTCTTCTATTACGGAATCCGGATCAACCTCGATTAAGGCAAATAACAGTTCTTCAATGCCACCGGCTAAGCCTATATTGTTTAAGCAGTCAATTATGGTTTGGCTGATTGATGTAACCGTGATAGGATAGCCGGTATCTTTTTTTGTAACCAATGGTTTGTATATAAACTGCAAAGGCTTATATACATAACGCTGGTTCAGGTACTCAAAAGACCGGAAGGGAGTAGAACTGTGCACATAAAGCCAGTTAAATTCCTGTGTCTGTAACATATAGAACTCTAATGCAGAATGATAAGCTAGGCAACCATTATCAACGGAATTGCAAGCTATCTGATACTTGTTCTGTATGTTAGCCGGCAAATATACTCCCCGGCGAATATGTGATAACAAACCTCGCTTTTTCCAGTTGTAAAGACGGGATTTCATGGTGTTATATCCTACTGGTTGATCTATGCTTATCATGCCTGTTTCTTTATATTTAGATATTATATTACTCATTTTACTTAGAATTTATTTCAAAGATATCAAATTTGATAGTATTGAGCAAATTTCTAAGTATATTTTTTATATTTAAACTTGATATTATCAGTTAGTAGACAGATAATTAAGAATATACTTTCGGAAAAATATTCTCTTATCTTTTTCTGCCCTGTATGTTAATCCCTTCTATCCTTAGATACTTGTATAGGGTAGCTCTGGAAACTCCTACTATCCGGCAAACATCATCTATCGTGCCTATTTCATTTTGTAGATACTTGGTGTATTCTATAGCCGCTAGTTTAGCTTTCCTTTTAGCTTGATCTGTTAGACCGGGCTTGCGTCCTCCTATTCGTCCTTTTGCCTTTGCTGAAGTCAAACCGGCTATTGTACGCTCGGAAATTATATTTCGCTCCATTTCTGCAATACAGCATAAAAGATGAAACGCAAACTTTCCGATTGGTGTTGATGTATTTAATTGCTCTGTTAGACTAATTAGAGCAATGTTTTTCTTTTCAAGAGCTTCTTGAAGTTTTATAAGTTCGCAGGTTCTTCTTCCTAATCGGTCTAGTTTCCACACGATAAGCTGATCTCCTGTTTTTAATTTTGCAATTAAAGCATCTAAAACAGGCTTATTTTTATTCTTTCCAGATATTTTTTCTTCACAGATGTGATCCACTCCGTATAAACGTAATGCGTCCAGTTGGAGATTTAAGCATTGATCCGGAGTTGATACACGTGCATAACCATATTTCATAATTTTTACGGCAAAAGTAGCACGTACATAGCCTTTGAAAAATATAGAGAAGGTGATTTTTGAATTTATTAAAACGAACCTTTTTTTAAACTGAATATGAGATTATTAAAATTAACTTTATTACTAGTGTTATGTGCATGTACACATAGTGTTTATGCACAACGGCATTATGTAGGTATTTCAGCCCTAGAAGTAAACTATGGATTGAATATTTTTGGTAGGAATAATACTAACTTAAACCTTTCAGTATCAAAGTATAGGAGTCGAACAACTTACTGGAAAATAGGTTTGAACTATTTTGAAAAGTCTTATAACTACAGTTATGAAAGCAATACTGCGGAAGTTCCAACGATAGTTTCTTTTAGCTCTACAGCAAAAGATTACTATATTGATGCTGCTTATTTCAAAACAGTTGCGACAAATCTTTCTTCACTTTATTTTAGCCTAGGTCTAGGTCTTTTTACAGGTGTAGAAGCGTACAAGAGGCAGGATAATAAGTATGATTTCTTACTTGGTTTAAAGATCGAGCCTGAATTAGAATACTTTGTATCTCCACGAGTTGCGATACTTGGACGTGTTAAGCAGTATTGGAGTCCGTTTAGCTATGCAAGCAAATGGAATACAGTCTGGAATCTTGGTGTTAAAGTCCTTATTTATTGATTATGATATTATTATCAGCTGATGTAAGCGCATTGATTGACTTATTCAAACAATGTGGCGAAATGCTAGCCGGTGTCGGATTTGTCTGTGCAGGTCTTGCGGTTATAAAAAAAATAATAACTAATCATGAGAAAATGAAAGAAGCTATAATTACGTATATCGTTGCATTAGTAATATTTATACTAATATGGTCGCTTATATAAATATACAAATGACTGAATATCTAGCCACTAATTATTCATTATTTGATCTGGCGATAGTTACGATAGTTATTGTTTCAATTCTAATTTTAGGATTGGTCTATTTTTCCGGAAGTAAAAAGAAAACGGAGTGTACAGCTTCACTATCAGTTGAAGAAGAAAAATCTGATTCTGATCTAGTTTTATCTCCACGCATAACAATAGTTTTTCAAAAGGATCTTTCAGATGATGAAGAATTAAGTAGAGAGATAGCGGATATGTATATTTCAAACCGGGCGTACTATTATGCTGGTAAGATACCACCATTCCAGCATCAAGTACTTTCGGAAAAATCAGATGATGTTTTTGTCAAATATGAAAGTGTTGATTTTTCCGCTTTAAGCAAGATTGATATATAAATAACATGTATAAAATAACAATTAAAATTTTAAGATTATGGTACAAGTTTTGAAAAAGAGTGTAGATTTTGTTAGTGTACACAAGCGTATTATTATGATTTTAGGGCTTTTCCTGCTGACTTTTGTTGTTGTTCCTCAAGTTGTAGAAGCCCAAAGCGCATTAAAAATTAGCAGTTTGTCCGATGTTGAATCGAAAGCGCAAGAAGGTTCTGATACGATTCTTAATATCGCAAAGTATGTATTAGCTGCCGTGCTTGGCATAGCTTTAGTATTTGTGATCTATTCCCTTGCAACGAATAATCCCCACGCCAAGGAGTATCTGCTCGGCTGGATCATTGCGGTTGCGGTTATTATGGTAGCTTTCCTTATTATCTGATTAATGAGGACTATAAGAAAGATAAATAGACCAATTAAGTTCTTTGGCTTAACGTCGGGACAATTTGGTCTATTTATGTTGGCAAATGCTTTGATTATAATTGTTTGCATATTTAAGCATGTGCATCCGGTAATCATAGTTAGTGTCATGGGAGCTATATTCTTTGCTTCAGGTATCTTATTCAAGAACCTAAAACGGGAACATAAAGCTGGCAATCCGGATTATCTAACTGGCTTATCGGTTAGATCTGCAACCCCTAAACAGATAATAGATAAACATAAGGTATTCAATTTTATAATGAAGCAGAAATGATCTTGAAATCCTGCGGAATACGTGATACAGATTAAGGCTGTCGCTTTTTCTTGCAGAGAGTTTATATCTACTATGTGGTAACTAATTACAAAATAAAATGATAGGATTTATTATTATATCGGCATTATTACTGTGTGGTGTCATTACATTACTCGCCATACTTTTTATGCGTCCTTCTGAAGTTCCTATATCTGATAAATCAATAGATCTTTCGGCTGTACTACCGATCCAGACCATAACGGATAGCGTTATAGTAAACGGTAGCGGAGATTTAACCATTGGATACAGATTGTTTCTTCCGGAAGTATTTACTCTTTCGCAGGAAGATGCAAAATATATACATGAGAGGTTAGAGGGGCTTTTTAAGATGTTACCTCCTGCAACGGTGGTGCATCAGCAGTGCTTTTACTATGTAAGCCAGTATAAGAACAATGACTTTTCTGTTAATCCATTGAAAGCGGAAAGTATTAAACACTTTAATAACAAGCAAATAATAAACTGCTATACAAATTTGTATATCACTTTTGCCAATACAGATTTGAAAAAGGGAGTGCGAAAAAAGGCTTCTAATACATCGCTGCTTAAAAAACTCAATTATCCTTTTAAACAGCCCTACAAGAACTATGAAGAAAGGTTATCAGAGATTGAACCGAAAATCTTGAATTTTGAAAATGGGTTATCTTCTATAACTCAATTTGAGATAAAGAAGATGGATAGTAAAGACTTAAATAATGCTGTCTTTGATTATCTTAATCTCTCGTATGCTAAACCAACAAAAGACGCTACTCAAGAAACAGTTAGCCCAATTATGGTAACTCCTAGCGGTGATCTGAAGGTTGGACAAGAATATTTAGCGATGCTTTCTCTTACCGTGGAAGGGGAAAATCTTTATGAGCTGAATGTACCCAATACGGGTAAATCAAAAGCGTATGGAAGTACGATTGAGCTTCCGGAGAATATACAGTCTAAATGTTCTATGTTGTACCCGGTTGGACTAGGTTTGCCTTTCGATCACATTGTAAATGTTGTGATAGAAATAACAGATACAGATACTACGCTAACGGCTATTAATGCTGAAAAAAACGGGCTAAACTATTTGACTAACTTTTATCCTCCGGCTAAAGACAAGCAAAAACAGCAAGAACTTTTCTGTAAAGAAATTACGGATTTTGATTATCAAACAGCTTATACAGCTTTTAATGTGATTATCAATGATCCGGATCGTTCTTCTCTAATTCGGAAAATTTCATTGGCACAGCAGGGATTTAGTTTTATGAACCAAAGTTCTTGTTATGTCGAGAATGCGGAGTTGTGCAATTTATTTTTTTCTAATATACCGGGGAATGCTCGGAGCAATTATAGGGGATTTATCAATACGACCAAACAGGCGATTTGTTATTTGCAAAAAGATAGTATTTATATTTCTGATCTGCAAGGGCATTTGTATAATGACCGATTCGGAAATCCTGCATTGATAAATTTATGGAATAACAAGGCTTTAAACAATAGAAATAAAATAGTAATCGGTCCGTCCGGCTCCGGAAAGTCTTTTTGGCTAAACAACTATATTTATCAGTCTTATTCTTTGGGTAATGATATTACAATTATTGACATCGGTGGATCTTACAGGTCTATGATTAGCCTGCACCGAGGTAAATATTTTGATTCTACAAATCAGAAACAGTTTGCTTTTAACCCGTTCTTGTGTGAACGTGATCGGAATGGTAGATATATTTATATTGATACTTCAGATGCAGAAGCAGCCGAGGATCTTATTAAAACGATCTGTGCTCTTTTATCCTATATCTGGAAACAAAATAAGCCTATCGATCCCACCGAGAAAGCTATTCTTAGAAAATCAGTGATCGCATTTTATGAGTATGTAAATAATTCTTCTGTTGATGGAACAAATGAAAGGATTTTTCCTAATCTGATAGAATACCGGAATTTCTTGCGAGATGTATTTATTTACAAAATGACTGACTTTGAAAAACGTAGATTTGAGATAGAGGAAGTGCTTTTACTACTAGAACCTTACACGGATGGAGAACTATCCTTTTTGTTGAACGCAACTGAAAATATTGATATAGTTAACGATGATTTAATTGCGTTTGATATGGAAGACGCAGCAAAGAAGGAGTATTTTCCTTTGGTAGCGATTATCACGCTTCAAATGGTTATCGATAAGATCAAGAAGCGTGAAGGAGTTAATAAGGAATTGATTATCGATGAAGCCCTAGACTTTTTAAGTGATGATAAGTTTGGTGATTTTATCGCCTATTTGTATCGTACATTCCGTAAAAAAGACGGGGCTATAACGATAGCTGCCCAAAATGTACTGTTCCTGAAGAACTGTCCACCGGCGATCAAGGATTCAATACTTATAAACTGTGATACTAAAGTAATACTGGATCATTCAAGTTATAGAAAGGAGTTGCCCAATCTGCGAGATATTCTTTCTATTTCAGAAGAAGAACTAGTAATGATAGATAGTCTGCAAAATAGGGATGATGAGATCAAGTGGAGAGAGTTCTTCATTAAATTGGGAAACGAAACCTATGTTTTTCGCAATGAAGTATCTGAATTTGCCGCTGTCGCTTTTGATTCAAGACAATCGACTGTGGTTAGGCTCAAACAGCTTTTTGAGGAAACAGGATCTACTTATGCTGCTATTAACCGGTATTTAGAAGAAAGGAGAAAAAAATATGAATGATGCTGTAGAAGGATTGAACCAGATAAAAGGATGGTCGGGAGAATTTAACAATACGTCTTTTAGTGTGGCAGGGTATATCACCGCTGCAATGTTAGGCGTTTCTCTGATTTTTGTAGTCTGGGCTTTAGCTACAAAGAAAGATAATGCAAGAACATATCTAGTCGCTTGGTTTGTGGCTTTGATATTTGCGATAGTGTTTATTCTGCGATAATAAATTTATAATATTATGAAAATAAAGATACTCTTATTTTTTTCTGTGTTGCTGTTAAGTAGCTCTTTTTCTGTTCAAAAGGCTAGTGCGCAATGGGTTGTTAATGATCCGGCTCACATGGGAATGAACCTTGGCGAATGGGGAGCGAATGCAGCGCAATGGGTTAAGCAGCTTAATGAAATGATTGATGCTGCACATATACGAGAAAATTTACAAAAGATAGACCAACTACGCCAACTACAATCTTTAGTAGAACTTGCTGAACTGTTGGATGATGTAGCTTGTCTAAGTAGTGATTACCGTTTTTATATGAATATAGGCGGTAGCTATCATTGTTTAAAGTTTTTAAACTTCCAACAAGTTACGGTAAACCTTAATTTGAGCACAGATCTATTATTTAAGGTTGCTACTGTTTCCGACTATTTCAGCATGAATAGTGAGGGAAGAATGTCCTTTGTCGGACAGGTAAGAGAAGCCTTAGAAACGGCTTCTGCTGAAATGAAATCTTTTAATGAAATAGTAAGAAGTGAGATCATAAAAGATGCAAGTCGAAAACATGTAGGGAAAACATATTATAGCGGAAATTTATCTGCTTTTAGTCGATATACTAATTAATTAGCCTTATGAACGGACAAGATACTTTTTTATGGGGATTGCAGATTAATGATTCCCTTACAACAGAATTAACTGCGCAAATGACGGTAATTGCGCTTGGTGTAGCAGTTATTTGTTTCATCTGTAATATAGCTTATAATTACCTATATCATGGTGTTAGTCAGCTTTTAACATCGGATGAAAATAAGTTTCCGGATTTGATGGAAATAGCTCGCTGTTTTGCTTTAATATTCTGTCTTTCGCTATATACACCTATCGCAAAAACTGTCGTTGGAACCCTTGAAGTAATAAATGAAGCAACATCTTTAAGTTCAGTCCGGGCACAGGAGTTTGCGGCTTTTCTAGACAGATCAGCGGAAGAACAGCACACCATGATAGCCGATAATGAAAAAACGGCACTTGAAGCGGAAGTCGCTGCGGGGGAAGATCCGGAAGGTGCTATGAATAAAGAACTACAAAATATAGATCAAGGTAATAAAATAGATGAAAGTGCATCTACATTGAAACAAATCTCCCAAATATTAAATCCTGCCAATTTCGCAGCAATGCTCTTACATGCTCTAGCCGCACTGCTGGTCGGGATTGTACAAATTATCATATTGGGTTTGGGCGTTGTCATTGTAAAGATCCTTGTCATATTAGGTCCCTTCGTTTTTGCTTTTTCCATTCTACCGGTATTCCAAAAGCAGCTGTCTAATTGGTTTGGTACACTGTGTTCCGTTGGTATGGTATTTACTGTGATTAATATTTTAAATCAGATAATGTGGTTTACATTTAAGTCAATTTATGATTCTGACGCATTCAACGCAGTAGATGAAGCGACAAAACAGCTACAATATTTAGGCATGGATCTTGCTTTGATCGGTTCTTATTGTTGTTGTTTCTGGTTGGCAAGTAAGATAGTCGGTCATGGTGATGCCGGTAGAATCATTTCTAAAACGGTATCTATTGTAACTGCTGCTGCAACGATGGCGATTGCAGGATCAGCGATAGCAGGGGGGGCTACAAATGTAGGGGCTGCTGCTTCATTAGGTAAAAGTGTTATAGATAACGAAGAATAAATAAATATGAATCTTACAAAATTTAAAACAGTGGATCAGGCTTTTAAAACAACTGTGATTGTTGCATCTTCTTGTTGTCTGATTATGGGTATTGCATTTACTGTCTGTTTCTTCTATTTGTCAAACAAGATAGATGCGGCTTATACGAAGGCTTTAGTACTTGATACTTCAGGACAGGTTTACGATGTTGCAGCCATTGAATCCGCAGCGATGCGAAAGTATGAATATGAAAATCATATCAAAACATTTGTTTCGCTGTGGTACTCCTTCGATGAAAGCACTTATGAGAATAACGTAACATTAGCTCTTAATTTGATTGGTAATCGAGGAAAAGAGCTTTACAACGAATATAACGATATTAATATGCTTAATTCTTTGATTCAGAAAAATATACGCTATGGCGTTATAATCAAGGATATACATATCAATATGCAAACAGTTCCGATATCCGGGGATATACTGTTTACGCAAACCGGCTATCGTGCTAGGGGGAGCGTAGCACGTGATATTTCTGTGAACTTTACTCTATATGATGTATCTCGATCACGTGAAAACTCTCACGGTGTTAAAATCGAAAGCTGGGACGTTCGATATTCGGAACCACGAGAAATAACAGATGAAGAAAAATTAAAATAATGGAGCTATGGGAAACTTTTTAAGAGAAGCGTTGAAGGACAAAAACAAATTGTTAATGTTAGTACCTCTGCTTTTGGGCGTACTGTTTGTAATAGTTTTCTTTGGTAAAAAAGAAAAACCGGCTGAATCAGCATCCAATACAGAAGAAGTGAATCAGGCTTTTCTTGAACCGGACACAGAAGGAGAAAAGAAGATCGCTAATAAGGTAGATGCTTATAAACGTGAACAAGAAGAAGCTGCTCGTAAGAAACGTGAATTGGAAAAATCACAAGTAAAAGGAAGCGATTTCTATTTTGAAATGCAGACATCCGAAGACGAATACAACGAGAAAATGAAAGCTCGTATTGAAAAAATGAAGAAAGATCCATTGGACGAAGTTACTAGCGAATACAAGGAGCGAGGAAAAAAATCTAACAGTGCATTTTCTGATAAAATGCGCCAACAACTAAATGATATTGAGGATCAAGAAACCTTTAATCAGATAGTCAAGGAAGCAAAGAAAGAGGAAAGAATACGCAAAGAGCTAGAAGAAAATGCAAGATTCCGGGATGAAATGAGAAAGAAATATCAGGATCAAGCATCAGGAAAAGATATAGAGAAATCTCAAGAGAATATTTTTCCGAAAGTAAATGATTCTGTTCCTAAAGTTGAGAAAGCTTCAAAGCCGACTTTTATAGTGGAAAATGGAAAACGGCGTCGCCGGTCACAGTTTACTATTGACCAAAAAGTCAATCTTATCAAAGCTGCTATTTATGGAGATCAGACCATTGTTAGTGGAAGTGCTGTCCGGATGCGCTTGTTAGAGCCTTTATGGGTTGGTGGCGTTGAGATCCCTGCAAATACGATCTTCTACGGAAATGCTAGTGTCGGCTCTACTCGTTTGAAAATTACGGTAGAGAACATACGATATGGGAAATATATAAGTCCTGTCGCTTTTACTATTTATGATTCTGATGCGATTGAGGGATTGAATTTACCCAATAACATGAAAGCTGAAGCTGCTCGAAAAATGGAACAGGGCTTGCTTCAAGGCGTGCAGCTTCCGATTTCTTCTATTGGCACAGTAACAAGTGAGGTAACTAGTGCGATCACAGCCACTACACAGGTTACTAGACAAATTTTAAATCAAAGCCTTTCTCAAGTAAAGGTTCATTTAAAAGCTAACTATAATATGTATATCAAGGAAGAAACTAATGAAGACAGAAAAAAGAGAGAGGAAGAAGAAGCTGAAATAGAACGTCTGTATAGAGAAATGCAGATGCAGCAGAATGAACCAAAGAAAAAGAATCCTTTAACCCAACTAATTGAAGCATTATAATGATAATTGATATACTTAATTTTATGGTAGCTGTAGCTACTGTATTTTTGGCTTATAGGTTCTTTATAGAACGCTCTAAAGGGAAAAAGATAGCAGAAATGAAAGTACTGATGTATAGTTTAATATCTTGTTTCGTTCTGCTTTGGATTATAAATATTTTTATTGGTTTTGTAAAATGAAAACATTGCTTTTTATATTAATCATGTTTTGTGTTCCATTCTCCATTTCTGCACAGGAAAAAAAAGAACTGGACTCCCAAACAATTTATGTTTCGTTTGATAAAACGAAACATATAGTACTTCCTGCACAAGTAAGTGACATTTCGTATGGTCGTGAAGATTATGTAAAAGTGGAACGGGTGGATAATGTTCCTAATGTTGTCCGCATAACGGCACAGGAAGAAGATTTTTCAGGAACGACAAACCTTATCATAGTTTGTACAAACGGGAATGTCTATTCTTATAAAATATCCTATCTGTTACCGGGAATGACGGATCACTGCGGAAATATCGTATATGCCGGTGATGTGGATAGATCACGTTGTTATAACGTAATAGTCAATAATAACAATACTACAGAAATGTTTTTTCCAGCAGATGTGTTATATCTGAAACAAGGAAATGAAGAAGTTTTCGGGGTTGAGTATTATAATAATATGGTTAAAGTTGGTACAACTTTTGATGCCTTTGAACCTTCTAATCTGTTTGTTATCGATAAAGATCTGAATACCTATGAAATTACCTTGTTTAAAGACCATGCTCTTACTTACTCTTACAACTTTGACGATGGTCGCAAATATATTGCACACATTGATGTAAATAGCATAGAGATGGATAATCTTATCAATAAACTGCACTATAAAAAGCGTAATATCTTCAGCTTGGGAGTTATAAAAAATAAGTTTGAGATGTCCCTTGCAAACCTATATGTAAAAGATGATTTCATGTTTTTTGTATTTGATATAAAAAACTTCTCAAATATAGATTATGACGTTGATTTTATTAAATGCTTCCTTCGTGATCAGAAGAAGGTTAAGAACTCTATCCAGCAGGAAGTTCCGTATGATCCGGTAGAACAAAAAGACTTTGATAAAAAGATATTGGGCAAAAGCCAAAATCGCTTTGTCCTAGCATTCAATAAGTTCACTATCCCGGATGATAAGGTTTTTGAGATCGAAATGTTTGAAAGAGGTGGGGGAAGGCATATGAAATTATCTATATTGAATGAATATATATTGTCCGCTGAATTATTAAAATAATTGTCATGAAGCTACAAGAGGTTCTAACAGAATATCAATATAATAATGTCGGGCAATTTAGGGCGATTGCGGAAAGTTTAGGTTACAAAGAAGCCTATAACAAGGGTTCTTTGCTTTTTACCCGGAATGACGAAGTATTTCGTATCGATATGGATAAGATACGTTCACACACAAAGCGAGAACCGGATTTATCTGCGGAAAAGGCTTCTATGGATCGTGTTTGCCAGTTCTTTAATCGGGATCAGGCTTTATCTCCCGACTATAAAAGCGTATTAAAAAATGAAGGGGTTGATATTGTTAACTGGGGTGATCTAAAAAATGATGCCAAAGATCGTTTTACTGTGATCGATCATAAAAATAAAATCTGTTATACCGGAAAAGAACTATATGAGTATGCTTTGCAAAATGGTTACTCGTTAGACGGGAAAGGCACAAAGTTAGAGAAGGGTGTATTATCCGGATTAATGGATATCAATGGTAAACCAGCTAAAGTTCGGTTGCATGAACACGGTACTTCTATTATATATAGGAAGGAAGCGTTAACCATACCGGATCGCATTTACGGAAAGAAATTATCGAAGCAACAGAAGCAAGATCTACTTGATGGCAATGTGATAGTCTTGTCAACAAAAAAAGGAGATATACTTCTTCAGGTCGATAAGGATCTCAACGCTGTGGTGGTACGTTCGGAAAAAGAATTGTCTGTTCCTGCTAAAATTGGAGATTACGAATTGACCGCAGCAGATAAGTATCTTTTAGCGAATGGTCATTCTTTAGATAACAAAATGATCCACACTCCTGAAGGTTACATAATTACAGATATAGCTATGCTTCCGGATAAGAAAGGATATGCTTTCTCAAACATCCAGAAAATATCGGAAACAAAGGCACAGCAGATTTTACAGGCAAGAGAAATGGCAAAGGATAAAGAGTATCTTAATGATAAGCTAAAGGATATGCAGCGTACCGGAAAAATCGATATAGACGAGTTGAAGGATAAAAGGTATGAGCAATTAATAAACAGCCATTTTGCCACAGAACATAAGGAATACCTATCTTATCTGAAAGATGAAAATCCGGATAAAAACTATAATTATGATCTTGAAGCACGCATTAGGTTAAAGGCTGGGGATATGTTAGAAAAAGAAGGAATAATCGCCAAAGGTACAACTGAAAAGGAATTGAAAGAAGAAGGCTTTAAAGTCGAGAAGATCCGGGAACAATATCAGGAGAAAGTAACGGGTAAGGATCCTGTTCCTGATCGAGATCTTGACAAGGAGTTAAGAGAAGCCGTTGTCAAGAATGACTATGAAAAAATAGCTAGTTTGAAAGAGGAAGGTTACAAGCCTTCAGAGGAAGTTATTAGAGGTTTGGGACAAGATACAAAGATTGATCAGACGCAAGCTATCGTTATAGAAAAACTATTTGGGATGAAACCTGAAGTGCAAAAAGCGGAAGAAGTAACACAAGCAAAGGAAGAATCCAAAGAAGCAAAGGTAGAGCTTAATGCTGATCCTGCTAGTGCTAAGGTTTCTCCGGAACTAGATAAAGAATTTAAAGAAGCAGTAGAGAAAGGCGATTTTGTAAAGATGTCACAACTGAAGGAACAAGGCTATCAACCTTCCAAAGAGTTGATTCAGTCTTTGAATGAAACTGCATCTGGCAATACGATGATAGCCGTTCAGAAGATATTTAATCTGAAAGGCTCTGCTAATACGCTCGGAGATGTTAAGCTAGCACAAGGTCAACAAAGTGCAGAAAAAGATCTAAAGCGTCCTCTCGCCAATACGGTAAATAAAATGTTTGCCGATTTATAATTAATAGATTTTTCCGAAAGTAAAAATGTTATCACTTAAAAATAAATATCATGGAAGATTACAACAAATTGGTAGAAAAGAATCAGACTGGAGAGATTGACGATCTTGAATTTTTATTAGCTCAAGAAGATTTAGCGGCTCTCTACGTTGCGGATATGCAAGCTGAAGGAGTTAGCCCGAATGCGGAAAACGCTGCTGAATGGTTGCTAAAATATGAAAATGAACACCTTTATCAATAAGTCATGGATGGTCAGGCAAATGATAAGGCTCTGCAAAAATTTGCGGATCTTATGGTTAAGAAACTTACGGAAGTCGATGCGGATTGGCATAAACCTTGGTTTACAACAACAGGATATGGATTACCACAAAATATTGATGGGCGTGTTTATAATGGAATCAATTCCTTCATGCTTTTTCTTCTTCAAGAGGAACGTAGTTTCCAGACACCTGTATATATGACTTTTCCGCAAGCAAAGAAACAAGGGCTTCACATAAACAAAGGAGCATCGGCTTTTCCTGTCCTATTTTGGAATTTTATGATTAAAGACGATAAGGGGAATAAAATTTCGATGGATGATTATAAGGCTTTGACTAAGGAAGAGCAGAAAGAATATACCGTTATTCCTTATACTAAACCTTATCACGTGTTCAATGTTGATCAAACAAACTTTGCGGAAGTATATCCGGAACAATGGAAGGCATTGAAGGATAAATTTAGTTGTCCTAAATTGAAAGATGAGCAGGGAATGTTTTCATCGCCAGAGTTGGATCACATGATAAAACACGGTACATGGTTATGTCCTATTATTTCTTCTTTCTCTGACAAGGCTTTTTTTCGTCCTTCAGAGGACAAGATATATTTACCCCTTAAAGGTCAATTCTATACAGGAGAAGGATTTTATAGCACATTGTTACATGAGATGGCACATTCAACCGGTATAGATACCCGTTTAGGACGTGAAATGAAAAACATGTTTGGTGATCCCAAATATGCAAAAGAAGAATTAATCGCAGAATTTACCGCTGCTGTTTCTTGCCGTTCTCTAGGTATCGTTTCCGGAGTCCGGGAAGAAAACGCACAGTATTTAAAAAACTGGCTCGGAGCGATCAAAAAAGAACCTAAATTCCTCTATTCCGTATTAGTTGATGTAGGTAAGGCTAGCACTATGATTTTGAATGAAGTCTGCAAGTATGAGTTATTGAAGAAGGAAGAACAGGAAAAGCAACAGGAAGAATGCAAGCATATAGAGAATAAAAAAGTAGATGATAGCAAGGATTTTTCTGAAACCCGGAATGATGAAAAATTATCACCAGCTTTTAATATAGCTCTAGCTGCTGCGCTAGCCGGTTCGTTTAAGGAATTGGTTAACCTAAAGGAGCAGGGATATAAACTGTCTGCAAAGGAACTTGATGCGTTAAAGGATGCAGATCCGAAAATATATATTGCCGCACAGAATATATTTAATATAAAGTTGGATGATCCTACTTCTTCCCTACAATTTTCCGAATCAAAAAATAAAAATGAAGTCAAACAATTATCTTTAAATTTTTAGCGTATGTTTATAGGTCATGTTACGGGTTATCTTGGATCAGATGCCAAGAAAACACAGAAAGGTTATTCATTCAATGTTTCCACTAAATATAAAGAGGGAAACGAAGAAAAAACGTTGTGGATCTGTTGTTTCTTAAATTACGAAACAAAGGTTGCGGAGTTTTTAAAAACAGGAACTATGGTTCATGTGTATGGGGAAATCACTGTCGGTATCTTTAAGCGTGATACTGGTGATACAGTCCCTTCAGTAACTATGAGTGTAGATAAGGTTCAATTACTCTCTAGCAAGAATAAAGAATAATGGAACCAGCAAAGAAGGAATTATCATTTGTCTTTATATTGCTTTCCGTAATAATCGGGGGTGTGATAATCTTTCAGTGGGTTTTGGTGAATGATCTTTGTTCACCAAGCCCAGCTGTATTATTGCAGTTGGGAAAGTTTTTACGCAAAGCTATTATGTTTCGATTCCTATATGTAGTATTATTAGCTGGGTTGGCTTTCCTATTCCCTGTACAAAAGAGAAGAGATGAATCCTTGAAATATGTATATACTGCCACTACATTAATCTTAGCAATAGCCCTAATATTAGGCTTCAGTAATGTTCTATCATGGTACAATTTATTAGTTTTTCCGATAGTATTTATAGGATTTACAATACTAGTTATCCAAACAGCCGGTTTTTACCTTAAACGGCATGTGGTATCTGATAAATCTATCTTTGGTGTATCACATGAAAAATCAGAGTTTTATTTTGATTTTGAAACAGTAGAAGGAAATCTTAGAATCCATAAGCCACAGCAAAATCTTTATATTGACGGTGGTCCGGGATCTGGAAAATCGGAAAGCTGGATTAAAGGCATCATCTATCAATGTGCAGAGCGTAACTATGCCGGATTTGTATATGATTGGGAAGGAGATCCTAGTAAACCGGGTTCACCTATTTTGTCCCGGATCGCATACGGTAGTATAGAATATTTTAAGAGAAAAAATGTACCTACACCAGCCTTTGCTTTCATAAATTTTGTAGACATGTCCCGGACGGTTCGTGTTAATGTACTTTCGGAAAAATATGTCCCTAAAGGAAGCGAATCCTTGTTTATTCGTAATATCGCTACTACCTTAATGAAAAACCTTGAAAGTTCATGGAAGGAAAAAACTGATTTCTGGGCGAACAATGCGATTAACTATGTATATTCAATTGCTTATAAATGTTACAAAGAACGAGCAAAGGGAATAGGAACTTTACCCCATGTAATCGCTTTTGCATTATCAGATAGTGATCTGGTCTTTAAATGGCTCTCTGAGGATGCGGAAATTGCGCTAAACATGTCTTCCATGTTAACCGCATGGCGTTTAGGCGCACAGCAGCAGACCGCTGGTGCGGTATCTTCCGCACAGACTCCGCTTGTTTTGCTTAACAATAAATACATCTTTTGGGTTCTATCACCACTTCCGGAAGAAGAATATTCACTAGATATAACTAATCCGGATCATCCTACACTATTGTGTATAGGCAATGCTCCTTCAATTAAAGAAGCTGTATCTCCTCCTGTTAGTTGTATCGCTAGCGTTGTCATGTCGCAAATGAATAATCCCGGCAAACAAAAGAGCGTTTTTATGGTGGATGAATTTCCAACGGTAAATTTGCAAGGTATAGATGTATTTATAGGTACAGCACGTAAACACAATGTAGCTACAATCTTAGCCGTACAGGACTTTAATCAAGCAATCCGGGATTATGGAGAGAAAAGTGCAAATATCCTGCGATCTTCTTGTGGTAGCCAAGCCTATGGAATGACCGGTAACGAAAAGACAGCAAAGGATCTAGAAAATCTTTTGGGAGAAACGAAAGAAGCACAGGAATCGTTCTCACATCAAGAATCCGGTACTGGAAGCATGACCGAATCTCTGCAAAAGGAGAAAGTAGTAAAGGCTCGTGAAGTTGCCGGACAAAGTGTTGGTCACTTCATCGGAAAGGTCGCTGGCGGAAAACCACCTTATTTTAATACACAATTTAATATGTGTAAGTTTATAGATAAGGATATTCCGGCTTTTTCCAAACCTGTAAATTTGGGAGATGGCAAAGAAGAATTAGAGTATGATATAATGGAAGAAATAGTTAGTCAACATTATCTTTCAATCATTTCAAAAGTAAATGCGATCTTGGAAGATGTAAAGAATAAGACAGAAACGGACAATAAAAATAAGGAAAAAAACATGCCGAAAGATCATAATCATAAGGCATGGAAGGAATAAAAGAGGTATTTTTGTGAAAATATAAAAAAAATAATATATGAAAAGTAGGATATTGATAGTTTTATTATTTGCCTTATCTTCGTGTGGATCAACTGAATATGAAAAGGCAATAGCGGATTGGCTTCAAACCGATGAAAACGGTACTTGGACTGATCTTAAGTTTGAATTGATAGAGTTGCTTGACGAAAAAGATGTTACAGTTTCCGACAGCTTATTGTATTTGGATAGTAAAGCTGCTCAACAGGTACAGATGATAGAAAGAGCGGAGAATCCTCGTGCTTTGGTAAAACCGCTTTTCTCTGATTACACCAAGGCTAAAGATAATTTAAAATGGATAGAGAAAAAGAAAATGGAGTATAAGGATAGAGATAGTACGGAGGTGTTAGCCAAACTATTGAAATGCAAGTATGCAATTGTTCCACCTAGTTTAAAGGCTAGGCAGGAGAGAGTTGGCGAGTTTTTACTCGCTCCCGATATGAAAACGTGCTGGGGAAGGATGAAAGCTACGACTAAATAAGAAAAATATGAAGGTTCAGTTTTTTAAAGATTTTAGCAAGTTATCAGAAACGAGCGATTTGTTTATTGTAGAAACAGATCAATTTGGGTTTATTGATGGCAACGGCAATAGCTATTTTTGATAGCAGAGAAAATTTCTAGAAAGAAAAATATAAGGGTTTGTTTACTTTACATACACATGGATCTGAATTTAAAATATATAAAGATGATGAAAAAAATTAAGCTGCATTTGTTTGCGTTATGTGCTACTCTAGTATTAGTTTCTTGTGGTGGATCGGATGATGATCCTGTTTTTAATAATACATCTGCTGTATATAAGGTAGTATTAGAGGCTTCAGGGGATGATTATACAGCTGAAGCTATTATTATTAATCCGGATAACGTATCAATTATAGATGAAACAAGTAACACAGACCTAAAACAAAGTTCTGTAACGGAGTATTTTAGCGGACGGAAAGTTTATATAACCTCTAAAGAAGTGAAGGTTATTTCTGCTCAAGGGATTATTCTTAGCAAAAGTAAGTCCGGTGCTATATTGAAAATGACAGTGTATCAGGATGGAAAAGAGGTCTATCAAAATACAGTTTCCGTTCCGGATTCAGAGAATAATACAAAGTCTATACAATATACTAATATAAAGAACTAGATTATGGATAACCAAACGGCTATAACATTGAAGCCCAAACTAGGTTATTGGGTTTCAAAGTATTTTGTGATAATTGTTGTCGCATCTTTACTCCCGTTCTCTGCTATTTATTGGGATTTAGAAATGCCTGTACACTATGCGTTAATGGTGCTGTTTTTAGTCGTTTGGATTATGTTGTGTTACACATATATAGACACGCTGTTTGCTACAAAGTGGATTATTACTAAGGATGAACTGATTTTCAGGCATGGTATAATCTCAAGACGAGAGGAACATTTAGAATTATATAGAGTGATTGATTATTCAGAAAAACAAAATTTCTTGCAATTAGTATTTGGCAACAAGACAGTGAAAGTTATATCAGGTGATGCTTCCGATCCTATTTTATATATGTATGGGATTGATCGGAATATTCCTATTATAGATACTTTGCGTGATAGAGTCAAAATTGCAAGGAAAGAAAGCGGAATTTTTGAAGTAGCAAATAGATCTTGAAAAAGGAAAAAAACTTCAGTTTAAAAAAAGGTTCGTT
>NZ_JADPLO010000062.1:0-34276 GCF_015667765.1 Bacteroides sp. 1001302B_160321_D4
GAGGGTGTGTTCATATTGAGCGAGGGTGTGTTCATATTGAGCGAGGGTGTGTTCATATTGAGCGAAGTGTGTGGATATTGACGAACTACATCGTTCAATATGGTCAATGGAATCGCTGAAATTGGACGTACCTCGCTATTTAAGCACAAGCCTCGCAAATATACCCATCCTTTATCTGATATTTGAGAACTTACTTTATGTATTGCTCGTATCTCGCTCCAATTTACATAGAATGTGCAAAGTGCCCCTTTATTTTGAGAACAGCTGATAAGATTAAGTTGCTTCAAGGTATCTATTGCCCGGCGTACTGAACTAATAGAAGTTCCCATGACGTCAGCTAGTTCTTTGTTGGATATGGCGCATGTTGTCTTATCCCCATCTGTATAGCCTCTTCGTAACAGATGAAATAAAATCATAAAGCCATCACTGGATGTTAACGTTGCCATTGCGTATGGAATGCACTTCCAGTGGTTATCGAATTTGTCGGAAAACGTACTCATTTGCTTATATCATCTTTTATATAAAAACTAATAATCTGCCCTTTAACCATCTGTTTGGTAAGACGGAAACCTATTTGTTTTGCAAATCGTCCTATGCGTTGATTATTGGGTGCATACGGAAATCTTTCAGCATAACATGCTCTCATATCTTCTACAGAAACCCTGTTTTTATTTTCTATATCCATACTTTTATTAAATTAGTTCGTTATACATCTATTTATTATTTCTCTTCGTTTTGACTTGGCATATTATTTTGTTGGCACAAGTTAAGTTGATTTTGGCTCAACAATTCATCGCATGTCCGTTTAAAAGGACAATCTTTACAAGCTGTATTCTGTGCAACCACAATGGTTATAGCCGCGATTGAGACAAGCGACAATACAATTAAAAGAATAACAATCATTTTATTTCAAGTTTTTTGTCATTAATATAAAGTCATATTTTAATGGATCCTCTGCATCCCATTGGCGATAAACATGAGTGAGTTCCATAACAGCCTTCCAGCTCTCTTTAGGATAAGATATAAGCCCCATACGTTGTGCTTGCTGCGCAACATGGGTATCCATAACAGCGTATAGTTTTTTAGGTTTGATTAAGTCAGTCTGCCATACTCCTAAATCTATTTCATCTTTACGAACCATCCAACGCAATAGCATATTAATACGTTTACAAGCAGAGTTACGATATGGACTTCCAAGACGGGCCGGTTCACACCAATTGCATAGCGTGAGTAATAAATCATCAAGTGAAATGGGATGTTTTTTTAAATATTCCTGAATAGAATCGTGTTTACTGTAGAAGCATCTTAATTGATGACACACCTCTTTAAATATTTTTCCTGTAAGAGTACGGTAAATACTACATTCGTCCGGAATATCATAAAAATCACCCAATTTAATATATTTACCTGGCTCCCATCCACATACGTTCATCAACTTCTCTGCACAATATATTATATGACTACGTTGTCCCCATGAAACCATAGCCGTTAATATTGCACAAACCTCAATATCCGCTGTAGTTCTCCCAGAAAGATTCCGTATTTGGTGTACTATTTGAATAGGATCATTTGAGATAAACGCTTTATGGTCAAACTGATTCCACATTCGTTCCATCTCATTTTTTAATGTATGTATCATTATTATCTGCTTTTAAATTGTTACGATAAAAAGTTATCATATCAGCTATAATATTAGTTGCTACTTTGGCTTGTTGTGCCATTTCATAATTTTCCGCTTTTACTAAGTTTTCATTCCAGCACCATATATCATATCTGATTTTCCATAAAATCATTTCATTGGCATCATTCGTAAATTGAGAGTGAGATAACATTAGCTTCTGAAGATAATATATCTCTTGAAGAGTTTTGTATTGCTTAGATAGTTTACGAAGTGCATAAATGGCAATGGCAAACAATATTAAGCATAGTATAAAAATTGCATATATCATATTTTTAATTCGTTTATATTTATAAATGAAGGACAGTTTTCATCGCCAATAGTATGATTGGCCGGAATCTTATTGAAAGGTCCATCTCGTTCGCAAGATAAATTATATCTAAGGCAATTATAGCGATCCCAGCATCCTTTAGCATGACACTTATGAGGGTCGTTAGATAATTTGGTATAAGTTATCAATGATAGGAAATTGGCAGTATCTGGCAATTGTTTTCTAAAATGTTCTGGGATTTCACCTTGATGCCATATATTATTGGATTTGATTAATGTTCCATCAAATCGCCGAATATAAAACTCTTTGCCTTCAGAGCCTTTAATAACGTTATTGGGTCGTTTTACAAATGGATATACAATATAATAATGAGAACCAATAACTTCATTACCTATATCCGGATGAGCTATTTTATCCATCCAGAAAGCACATTTAGAACAGACATTTCGTTTACTCATAATACGCAAAATATCTCCCGGAGGATTACATTCATCCAGGTTCTCCAGCGTATTACATAATTCACAAGTAATGATGATGGGTGGGGATACAGACAGTCCCCTCTTTTGTTGTATAAACATGGTCAATTTTATTTATCCGATTATGGAATAAGGATAGGGGCACATGTCGTGCAAATCAAAATGTAAAATGTAGCGAAGAAGTTAAAGACGGATAGAATCGAATATAGAATTTATTTCATCTTCTCTAATGCAGATGTATATTTTAGTTATTTCAATGTTAGAGTGATTGAATATCCTGTTCAATAGTAACAATGCTTCTGACTTGTTTTCGCTTGTATCATAAACATATCGTCCAAATGTTTTTCTAAAAGTATGCGTAGAAAAATTCTCTATATCCAATTTATATTTAGCCTTCCACTCTTTCATTATCCGATTAAGATATTGGGAAGAGACAGATACTCCTGTAAATTTGCTTTTAAATATTAATTCATTCGGATTAGGGCGTTTAAGCAATATATAAAGTTCCTCTATTCTCGTTTGAATACTTAAATTAAATGGGATTTTTCGTACTTTTCCAGTTTTCTTCTCAATTTTAGTCAATGAACCTTTATGGAGAATATCAGCCCATGCTAAAGACAATATATCTGATACTCGTAGTGCAGTGCAGAATGCCAGTCGAGCATATAGTTCCCATAAATATTGTCGATCCTTATGAAGAAGGCGTAGTAATTTCTTATATTCTTCCATAGGAAGATAATCACTTTTAGTTAACTGATTTTTCTTTGCCATAATTATATCAATTCATTTACTCTATGCAAAAGTATGATATTACATTCAATTATGCAAATTTAGAAGCGATTAATATCAATTTAAATCAATATTAATCGCTAATATATTGTAATACAATAATTTAATTATTCAAAATTTCATAGAATTCTTCAATTGATAAAATTGGTATCCCCAATAATTTGGCCTTGGACATTTTTGATGAGTTGGCAGATTTGTCCTTCACCACCAAATGTGTTGTTTTTTTAGACACCCCACTAACAATTTTTCCTCCTTCGTTGGTGATTACTTCTTCAAGATTACTATCTCGAAATCCTGATACACAGATGGACAAACCTTTACATTTACCTTCCAGCACAGCGGTCTTTGGAGACAATTTGTAAGGTATTTTAGTTTCCTCTAAAAAGACCATAAATGGAAAATACCCCAACAATAAGTTTTGTACAGTTATAGGACAATTTTTAAAGTCTTCGCTTTGAACATCCGGTTCGTGATTGATATACCACCCTTGACAGAACGAGCATAAATCCTCATCATCCATTTCATCCAATATTTTTTGGGCCTTTATTTTTCCTATTCCTTTAAAGCAATCGCTGGCTTGCATTAAAGTCGCCAAATCAACTCCTTGCATGATTTTTCTGTTATTCTCCAATATTATATTTGAAATACTGTCTCCGAATCCTTCAATTTTTATCAGATCGTTAAAAGTAACGTTAAGAATCGCCGGTATAGAAGTAAAGCCTGCATTGAATATTTTGGATAATGTTTCTTCTCCCATATTTTCAGCCCCACATGTCAAATAGAAAAATATAATTTTAGCTAATTGAACACCTGGACAACTAGGATTAGTGCAACACAGTTCTATGTGATTCTCATTCCACATAGTCGATGAACCACAATGAGGACACTCTGACATTTCATCCCATAATTTTTCTTGTTCTTCTTGTGTTGCTGGGCTAAGAGTTGATAGAATCTTAGGAATTACCCCTCCAGAACGGGTAACTAATATTTCAGCCCCCTTCGCTATTTCGTGATCATTAATCCAACCGGCATTATATCCAGTAGGATTTTCCATGTTACAATCTCCAGTATCAACCATTTCAATATTGACCACAGGTTTAAGGGCACCTGACTTACTGACTTTCCATACAATACCCTTAACTGTTGTTTCAAAAGATTCTGTAAAATCTGGATGTTTGTAGGCAATAGCATATAATGGATTTCCAGATGTTTGATGTCTGCCAATAACTTCCCATAAGTGCAAATCATCAATATAAATCACAATACCGTCAATTGGATATACCTTACTCCACTCTTTGAATAAATTCATCAGTAGCTCTTCGTTCAGTTCATCTATAAAAGCAAAATGGTAAAGATGCTCTTGTTGATAGATATTACAAATAGTTTCTATCAGACTATGGAAGTTGTTATAATCATGTAGGGAACTCTCATCCACCCCATATCTGAAGAAAGAAGCGTGTTCAAGATAATCACATGGCTCATCTCTATTTAAAAGACCGGCAGCTGTGTTACGCGGTGATTTAAAAATATCTCCTGTGAATTTAGAACGTTTCCCATGAAAATGCTGCTCCCAATCACTTCTGTTGATAACAAATTCTCCAAAAGTATAATGAAAACTGCTGGCAGGGTTATAACATTGAATGGATGCTCGATAATGGCTAGTACAATCTTGCCCTTCATTTTCTATCCCTCCACGAGAATATGCCTCACCAGTTAATTCATTATATAGTAGAGAAAGACCATCCAGCTTAGGCATACATATTACACCTGCATTTCCTTTCAAGCCTAAAGACATATACCATTTTTTAAGTTCTGATATATCCTTTACTTTATTTAAAGATTTCATTGGGATTGGCAAAGCCCGTTTTCGGGTTTCAGGTACAAAAGCGGGTTCGGTATGTTTGAACCATTCATTGTCTGGATCAAGTGTTTTTAATAGTTCTATTTCTGCATCATACTCCGCATCTGAAATTTCTGGCGTACCCATACGATACATTTTATTGTGTCGCTTAATCATATCAAGCAACACATCTTTTGTTTCAACTGTAAAATTAAGCTCCATATCCTATAATATTTATAAATTAAATAATGGGGCACATAAAACGTACCCCATATTTCTTATTTTATTCCTGAATGCCCAAATCCTTGTTCACCGCGTTCTGTGATCTCTAAATCTTCGATTGAAGAAACAGGCTCCCATTCTGCTTGTTCATATTTAGAGATAATCATTTGAGCAATCCGTTCCCCGTCATTAACAGTAAACGGCTCTGTTCCATGATTAATAAGAATTACACCTACATCACCTCGATAGTCGGCATCCACGCATCCTGGAGAATTAAGACAAGTGATTCCTTTTTTAAGGGCTAGTCCACTTCTAGGCTGAATTCTTGCTTCAAAACCTTCTGGAAGTTGTATATGTAATCCTGTTGGAACCAATACACGTTCTCTAGGATTAATAGTAATTGGAGCATCAATATTTGCTCTTAGGTCCAGTCCTGCTGATTGCTTAGTTGCGTATTGAGGCAACGGATGTTTTGATGTACTATAAACTTTTACTTTCATACGTTCTATTGTTTTTATTATATTTCCATTTTTTACGATTCATCGCCATCGTAGGATATGTCTGACGTTCGATACCACATAATTTGTCATATTCCTCTAACTTTAATGAACCTATATCTGATAACTCTATTTCAACATCACTGCCTATATATCTAAAATAATACATACCATTGGAAATCAATGTACCGACACAAGCCTTAGAAATATTTCCAGGCTTTAAACCGCTGATTTTAGCTGCCTCATTTACTGAAGCAGCCATAAGAGCCAATGTTTTTCTGCGATTAAATATTAAGACAGCTTTGGGTTTACGAAAAATCTTCTCTGCCATCCCAAATTTGTTTGAGCAATTCTGGAGGAAGCCTTTTCTTTACCAACGAAATTAAATGTGTATCTGACACAACAACTCCAGTAACAAACATTTCGTCTATTATTTCATTGATATATGCGCAGAATTGCGGATCAACATAAGATAAAAACGGATAGCATAAACATCCGTCAATCAATTGATGCCCCTCCGTGTTGATTGATACCAGTTTCTCTAAAGGCAACTTGTAAGTTTCTGCAATAGCCTTGATTTGGAAATCAAACTTATGAAAGAAGTCTTCTATGCTTAATTTATTGTCGGGGTCTTTAGATTGGAGATAATATGTAGCATCAAAAATTCTGCTACCATCAAAATGAGTTCCAAAAAGGAGATTAGGAAATTCCGGGAGTGAGACTTCTGTACATTTGATATTGATAATTTTCCCGGTTCCCTTAGGAGAAGTCATTATACCCTAATGTTGTTTTGATGAGTTTCAGGTGTAACCATGACCGATTGTGCTTTGTCATATTTGACATTGCGAATAGTATATTCACGTGTTTCCCCAGCCCGTTTTAAGTAAGTGCGAATATTTTCTATCGCTTCAGATGAAGAATAAGCCGGTACGTAAATTGTACTGTTGGAACTTTTGGTTTTACCAGTCTTTTCGTCCACATCATAATAAACAAGAGATACTTGATACAACCCAACTTCTGTATCTTCACTTTCTTCAAAAAAATAGGATATTAATCCACAAATTAGTTCAGTATCAGTAGCAAATGTATCGTTATAAGCAACTTCTGAAATTTTGGTGCGGACAATTTCTACATCCACATCACCAAACTCATCTTTTCCTTCAGTCAACTTATATGCGATTTGTTCTGCTTCGGTATAGCATGTAGCCATTACCAGATCTTCTGATTTGATGGGAACAATAGCACCTAGATCATTTGTGCCCTTGTATGCCATCTTAATGCGAAAATAATTAAAATCTTTACTCATTTTAATGACGTATTATTTGTTAAACATTAAATTATCGACGCAAAGATATTTTATTTTATCATATTGACAATACAAAATCATATATTTAACACATATTTTATAGCTATATATCTATAATACTGATACTTATAAATTTCAAATTATAATACATATACTTCTACCCCATCATATATATAGAAACCAACTTTAGACTCGCTATCTATTCTTTCAAAAACTCTTAATATGAATGTAATTAGTGCAGAAACAACATTTCACGGCACTCCTTTAGAAAGCATATTTAAAACTAGCAAAAAAACTATTCAAGAATATGTCAGGGAGATTGACCGTCATTGTAGATACAAATCCATTCAATCCCAAGTAACACGCGGGGTTGTTTTAGATGATCGTGGTCCACTGATAGATTTATACGAAGCATGTGTAGAGCAGGATGCTCATTTACGTGCAGTATTAGAAACTGTAGAATCACAGATTATAGGCGAACGATACATGTTGGCAAGACAAAATGAACGAGGAAAATATATTAAGGATGTAGAAGAAACCAAAAAGATACAAGGTTCTCAATTCACTAAAATCATAAAAGGTATTGTTGAAGCCAAATGGTACGGTTACACCTTATTAGAAATAATGCCTGATATTAATCCTTTAACAGGAAAGCTAGCTGAAGTAAATATTATTGAGCGAAGAAATGTATTGGCAAGTCAATTACGAGTTGTGCAAAGACAAGGGCAGTGGAATCCTGGATGGGATATTGCTTCATCGCAATACTCCAAGAATTATATACTTATTGATAATGGTGACTTGGGGCTATTCTCTGCAACTACCCCAACTATCCTTGCAAAAAAATTCACTCTTGCTAATTATGTTAATTTTAGTCATACTTATGGTCAACCTATCATACATGGTAAGACTGAATCAGAAAGCATCCAAGATCGACAACGATTAGCACAAAACATTGCAAATGCGGCTCAGAATAAAATAATAGTCACAGGATTGAACGATGATATTGACATTAAGACATTTACAATGTCAAATTCCGAACACATATATACTAGTTTAATAAATTTTGCCAATACAGAAGTTTCTAATCTAATAGTTGGCTCTGAATCTATGGCTGGAGCAACCCAATCTTATGTTGGATCAACAAATGCTCACCAAGACATTTTTCGGGAGCGCATAGAAATGTATCGCGGTTTCATTGAAAATGTAATGAATGAAGAGATCGTTCCTAGATTAGTATCTATGGGATATATCAAGCCGGGATTAGAATTCAAATATGCCAACCGTGTAGAAATGAGTAACAAAGACAAGATTAGCTTATATTCTTTTATTACAGATAAGTATGAAGTATCAGCAGATGAAATCGAAAAAGAATTTGGTATTGTCGTAGGGAAACAATTTAACGCTATATCGGAAATGGCAAGTAATAGCGGGAGCATAAATGGAAGTTCCAATGATAGACGCATTATGTCCGATGAAGAATATTACAAAAGATATGGGCATAGGCGTGGTGAACGAAAGAATTCAAGCAACGTTGAAAATTTTCTAATGGAAGGAGAATAAAAGATAGCACTTCTCCTTCCGTCCTTGCAGAATCTAAATCGAACAAAGATGAAGAGAATGCTGAATACCTTGCTATCTACGCTGTTTTCCAGAAGTTTTTACAGGACTATGGCAATATAGAGGATCGTTGGGATTTATTAGAAGAAATGATGACGTTACGTGCGGAATTTGCATTGAATCATGCAATCAAAGGTTTTGGTATGGACTTTGAAAAAGCACTGGAATTACTTCGTAATCACAATGATGGATTAACCAAATTAGAAAAAGAGCAACGTAATATATTAGTAGCTGCATTAGATAATCTTGTTGATTTTGCAGTAGCTGAAGAATTTCAGATGTCGGAGAACCTTCCAGACAATTTTAATATTACCAATGAAGTAGATCTGGCAGAAGCTGAAAATATTTTTCACAGATACAATAGCATATACGCGAATATTGAAAACGAAGATATTGAATATGCGATGGGAATTGCTGCTGGTTGGATTTTGTATAGCAATAATACAGTGTTAACATATATGACACAGGGAGATAATAGGGTGCGCCCTTGGCACCTTGCATTAGAAGGGACTAGCTACCGCAAAGCATCTTTCCCAGCATGGTTAATCCCCCCAATTGAACATGGATGCCGTTGTTTTCTAGTAGAAGAAAGTGCTGACGTTCTCAACCAATCCAAATTATCACAGGTGATGGGACAAATTATTGAGATGCCCGATTTTGTTAATCCAGTATTTAAAGAAAGTGTAGCAAAGGGTGGGCGAATATTTAGTGATGCACATTCATACTTTATTATTCCTAAAAAGCATAAAAAGAGGCTGCGCACCATTGCTAATAAAATTAAGGACAAATGGCTGGAAAAGTAATAACTCCAAGACAATTAGCTCAACAATGGTTGAGATTGCCTAATAAATTTGAAGTTAATGTATTCAATTTTGAAACATTGGTAGGTAATGCCGCAAAAAAAATATTTAGAGACTCTTTTTATCTCCGGCGGTTCAATTCAGCCGGAACTTTTTCTTGGCAATCCAGACGTAATCATAAGCCACACCCTATATTGGAAGAAACAGGAGCATTAAAACATTCAATAATATGGGAACGCTTTCATTCTAATAAGAATCGTGGTGTTAAATTATTCACAGATCCAGACATGTTCAAATTTAGTAATAGGCAATATGGAAGAAACTTTTGTTATGCAGCAATACATAATGAAGGAGGGAAAATTGCCAAACCAGGTTCTCCAGCATCCTATATTAGACAAAGGCAATTTATAGGATATTCTACAACCGTAGCTGATAAAATTTCATCTTACAGTATTCGTATTTTTGATGGCTTTCCAAAATGATAGTAGATAAATATAAAACAGATTTACCGGACAGTTTAAAAGACACGTTTGCAAAAGACACCTCTCCCCTTCCCGATGATGACGATACTACTTTGGAGGAAGTAGACAACAACCCTTTAGAGGATGTGTATTTAGCTGTAAAACGTGTATTAGAGTCCTTACATACAGACCCTAACGATAATAATTCGCCTAAACTATTCCAAACTGTAAAAATAGATAACGGACAGTTTGAACGTATTGTTCGTACTCGTGGTAATACAGAATATGCTATACCTTTTCCTGCGGCATTTATTCGGTTTGTGAATGTACGTTATTTAGTTGCCCAACAAAGAATTGGAGAAGGGCGTGCCACTATGCGTATCAGATTTGTGCTTAATGATTTAAACAATAGTGACGATATTGTTGAGACACATGGATTTCGCGTTTTTCAACAGATCAATGATGCAATTCAAGATGCGAAAGATTACGAAGAAGCATTAAATGAACGTTGCAATCTTACCTATTTTGATATGCCGGAATCTTTAGATCATGGGCTACAGCCATACTGGATTGACTACGAGATATGGTTTAGAACATCATCCTCTTTCCAGTATCGCAAATGGGTAGACAGGTATTTAGTTATGCCACCATTCACGAACCATTCTGATGCACCAGAACATGATTCAGAAGCACATGGTAATCACAAGGAACCTAAAATCGAAGATGTAGCTAAGTATGAACCTTCTGTAGAAATGCCTTCAACTGATCCTCCAACCGGTCAAGTCGAATAACAAACTTACAACCATTAAAGAAGCTGATACCTATTCTTGTGAAAAAGCTCAAATGAAAGTAGATGAATTAAAATATGTAGTTGGAGAAGCGCAAGAAGCAAAACCGGTATATATGCGCTTCTATGGCAAAATTGATGAAGAGAGCACACGTAATTTTAATGATGAATTTTTATGGATACAAGATTACGTTAAACCCTCGAAAATTATAATCAGCATTAATAGTGAAGGTGGAAGCGTTCTGTACGGAATGGGAACATTCTCCATTATACAGCAATGTCCCATTGAAGTTGAAACAATTGTGGAAGGATTGGCAGCATCAATGGCTTCAGTACTGTGGGCGGCAGGAACTCGTTCTTACATGCGTGACTATTCTATTTTAATGATCCACAACCCCTTCATACGTGACGAAAAGTCATGCAACCCAGACAATGAACAAATTGTAAATGCTTTTCAGAAACAGATTGAAACCATATATCATAAAAGATTTGGTCTGACGAAAGCTAAGGTTCGAGAAATCATGGATGGAAAAGAAGGTTGTGATGGAACTTACTTTGATGCAAAATCTGCCGTAAACGCCGGTATATTATCAGCAGAATGTGTTTTAAAAACCTCTAAACAGGTTTGTAATAAAGTAAAAGATCAAATTGAAGGAGTAGTGGAAGCGAACGCCCTTCAAAAAATCATGGCTTCTATCAATACAGAACTGGGCAATTTTAAACCACTTGATGATTCCAGTTCTATTCCTAATCAAAATCAAATAGAAAATTCAAATTCACAAAAAACAATGGACAAAGAACAAGAATTTGCATTTGGTTCTGTATGCGCCCAGCTTGGTTTGGAGAAAACCTCTGAAGTTTCAGCTGTTATTACCCGAATTGACGCATTGAAAAATGCGGAAAACAAGGCAGCAGAAATTCAGGCTTCATACAATGCTTTGAAAATTCAGAAAGAAGGATTGGATGCGCAACTTACCAATGTTCAAAACGAATTGACAACTGTCAAGAACGAATTGAAAAGTTACAAAGATGCTGAAGAAGCAAAACGTAAAGAAACTATCGAACAGTTCGTTGACAATGCAATTGCTGAAGGTAAAATCAATTCTGATGCAAAAACTAAATGGGTGGAAATGGCTCAAAACGATTTTGAGATGGTACAGGCAACGCTGAATTCCATTCCAAAACGTGATAAAATTTCTGCTAAAATTGCAAATGACCCTGCCAACATTGAAAATGCAGAAAATCAGATGACCGAGGCAGAAAAGAAAATGGCTAAGGCTGTTGAAGCTGTCGTAGGAACAGATTTCCAATTTAAAACACTTGACTAAAACAAAATAACATAAACAACATGGCAAGTTCAGTAAATTTTGCGCAAAACACATATTCTGGTGAGGTCCTTAATGACCTCCTGACATATACCGCGCAAGGGAATGATACATACAAAGAAGGTTTGATTCATATCAAATCTGGAATCCAGTTCAAATACACCATCCCCACTATCCAATTGGGAAAAGTAATTCAAGATAACGTCCCCACTCCAAACTCAACTCATGGCGCAGGAGCAGGAACTACTGGTGGATTGAACCAATACACATTAACAGAACGTTACCTGGAACCGCAAGAATTCATGGTGTACCTTGAATTTAACCCCCGTGACTATGAAAAGTATTACAAATTTGCCCAGCCGGAAGGTAATTTGGTATTCCGTGACTTAGACCCAAAAGTACAAGCTAAAATGCTGCGCCTCTTGATGGATCGAAAGAATGAGTATATCGGTGAGTCTATTTGGTGCTCCGCAAAAGGTGGTTCAGCTGCCGCAAAAATTACCGCTCCTGAAGGTTGCACAACGATTGGAGGTGAAAATGCCGGTGGCCCAATGAAATACTTTGACGGTGCAATCAAACGTATTCTGGCAAATACTGCAACAAATGCAACAGAGGTAGAGAAAGCTGGTGGACAAGTCATTATTGCCGGTACTACAGAATTGAGCACAGGTGCCAATGTAGAAGCCGCTCTCAATGCTATGTGGAAGAAATGCCCGAAACAAATCCGTAAAAAAGCAGGACTGGTATTTGTATGTGGCTGGGATATTTGGGATTTATATGATCAATATCTAAGCGACAAAACAGTGAAATACTCCGACAATACTAAGGTTAACGAGTATCGTTTTAAAGGTAAGCGTATTGTACCTATTGTCGGCATTCCAGAACATACTATCGTACTCGGAGAATTTACTACCGGCATGGAATCTAACCTGTGGATGGGGGTTGACTATGCAAATGACGCTGAAGTAGTAAAGGTTGAACGGCTACAAGCTAACAGCGAATTGTATTTCTTCCAGATGCGAATGAAAATGGATGTAAACATCGTTCGTCCGGCAGAAATCGTAGCATGGACCGCTTACAAAAATGCAGAATAACAAATTGAATTAAATATCTCATCATAGTTTATCACAAGGGAGTGGAGTCGGTACTCCATTCCCTTTTTTAATTTAAGTTATGGCTAGAAAAAAGAATACAGAAGCTCCGGTTACAGAAGAGGTTAAAACACAAGATCCTACAGTTACTTCAGAAACACCGGTTATTTCAAATGAAGAATCTGAAAAACAAGAGCAAGACACTGTTGAAACTCCAGATACCTCCTCTATCAAAGAGTCTTCTCAAAAACCTGAAAAAAAAGACAAAACAAAAGAAAAAGATGAAATACCAGAATTCGTAAAAGAACTGTTACAAAAATATCCTGGCTATCCGGCATTGTATATTGATTCCAAAGGTGGTGTATTCACCGCAGATGCACAACCTAATTGGGTGAAGGATGCTATTCTTTATCAAAATCCGTATTACAAACAATAAAATTTACAAATATGGCATTAGGTGGCGTTTTTATGAGTGATACCGATGGAAACATTGGAACAAGCTCTACAACCTCAACTGAAAAAGTCACAGGTTTGCTGTTTGATATTTCCAAACAAGCTAAATTCTTCGAAGAAGGTGCTGGTTTGGCCGTAAAAGACAAATTACAAGGTAATGTTATTGAAATCAATTCTATGGATGATTTGAAAGAACTTGGCATTACCGCATACTCCGGTGACACTGAAAAGGATTTACTGTTTGGAATTCCTTATTATCATATCAATCATTTCTTTGGAATACAAGGAAGCACAGGACGTTTGTTTATCATGTTTGCAGACTGTGGTGTAGATTGGAATGCTATAGAACAAATGCAACGTGCAGCACATGGTATGATTAACCAACTCGGTGTTTGGACTGAACAATCGTTGTGGAAACAAACAGATCCGGAAGCAGAAACATATAGCATTGACCTAGTTACAGATCTGCAATCCAAAGCTGCGTCTTTAGCTGATGAAAATGCTCCTTTATCAATCTTGTTATGTGCAAATTCCGCAGTAATTGCAACAGCTGAAGAATCTGTGAAGAAAGTAGAACTGGGCAAAATACCTACGTGTGTCATTAATGCTCGGTTTGTCAGTGTATTGCTTGGCCAGGGATTAGACGCTGATGTATCAGCTATGCAGCTTGCTAACCCGAACCTCACTCCTGTAGGAAATATTGGAGCCGCACTCGGATGTATCGCTTCAGCAAGCGTACAAGAATCATTCGCATGGGTAAATAAGTTCAATTTGATTGGTTATTTCCCAGATATTGAAATGGGATTCGGAGATGTCACTTTAAATAGCGAGGATAAGTTAACAAGTACATTAAAGTACTCATCTTTGAATAAAATCCAATTGGATGATCTGGACGATAAGGGATATGTCTTCTTGTGCAAATATTCTGGTTTGGAAAGCGGAGTCTTTTTCTCTAAAGACCAAACGTGTTCAAATGGAGATTACCGAACAGTTGCTAGAAACCGTACAATTCATAAGTCAAGACGTGCTGTACGTAACGCATTATTACCTTATGTCAATTCTCCGTTGAAAGTAGATCCCAGCACTGGATACCTATCTTCTGCCAAGATTACGATGTTTCAAAACATTGTCTCTGACATCCTCACAACTATGCAGAATAATGAAGAAATTTCAGGTTTTTCTGTAACAATTGACAAGAATCAAAATGTATTAAAGAATGATACACTAATCATTAAATATTCACTTGTTCCGGTGGGTGTAGCGTCCCGTATTGAAGTAGTCGAGGGCTTGGCATTAACCAATAAATAATTAACAAGATGGCAATAATTAACAATGTAGCATACAGCTGGTCTATGATCCGCATTTCCATACCAGCATTGGACATTTCAGAAGATTCTACTATTATGCAAGGAGTTTCTGAAATCAAGTGGAACAAGACTCGTAAAGTTGAAAACAACTACGGTATTGGAGGAAATGCTATCAATCGTGGTTTTGGCAATAAAACCTGTACAGCCTCCATTACAATGGATTATAATACCGTTTCCCAACTCCGAGCATTGGCTGGTTCTTTAATGGATTTGGGAGAATTTGACTTGATCATCTCATTTACTAATGCTTATGCCGGTGAAGACTGGACCGCCGAAACTGTAACGCTAAAGGGATGCCTCTTTAACGAAGACGGAATGGAAAGTAAACAAGATGATACAAACATTACAAAAGAATTCAATTTGAATCCTTTCGACATTATCACAGGAGAAGGAACTAGTTCTTGGCTATAACTTCTAGTATAATACGTTTTTGAAAAGGCGAGTTGAAAACGGCTCGCTTTTCATTTTATCTATAAAATAAAAAGGGATGCGTTAACACATCCCTTTATTATCCGTTTTATAGTGCAGAATTGACGACTAAGCTCAAATATGCACTTTTTACGTTGCAAAAATAATGTTTTATTTCCAATCTACAAAATCTCTCATAAAAATAATAAAAGCCACTTATGAGTGGCTCATTTCCTTACAAGAAAGTAAGGCGTTGCTTTTTTATATGTTGCAAAGGTAATAGATTTATTTTATATACCAAATAAATTTATATAGAGAATATACATTTAACATTTTATTTGCATTCACACACAACCTACCAGCATTATAACTTCTATTCTTGGATAAACATCAATAATCATAATTATAATGGAAAATGTAAACGAAGACCTTTTCTTGCCTGAAGATATTCAGACCGAGATTGAAAAGAAAGTAAAAGAGCTGAAAGATTCAGATCCCAAACTAAAACGTGTATTCCCGATTTTTGTGGAAGGAGATGAAGACGAAGGCGAAAAGCCATATTATATCGGTTATTTTAAACAGCCGCCTTTCCCGACATTCAGTAAATATTTGTCCCTCTCCCAAAAGGACCAGGCCGGTGCCATGCGAGAATTGGCAAAAGATTGCTTTGTCGATGGCGATAAAGAACTGATTAAAGATGATTCCTTGTTCATCTATGGCTTGATGCCACACCTGGCTCAAATCATCGAGTTGCGCAAAGGAAAACTCGTAAATTTATCAAAAGCTGGGAAGTAAAAGACGATCAACTTATTCGTCATAGACTGATATTTATCCGTCATTATTTTCCCAGCGTAAACCTTGATGAGTTAAACGATGAAGAATTTGCAATGCTTTCTGAAGATGCCGTATGGCTCCACAGCAAAATGCTCATAACTCAACAAGCAAGTGCACTTGGAATGCTTGCGTAAAGTGTCTTATTACTCGTTTTTTCTACGTAGCCCTTTATCCTTTGTCGGATAAGGGGCTTTTTCAATCTTTCAGGGTACCAAACCGCTATTCTTTAGAAAATCAAAATACAAAAAGATGGCAGAAAATTATATTGTTAATTATCAGATAAACGTTAACTCTAACCCAGCTTTAGAGTCTATACGCAAATTTCAGCAGGCCACAGCTGAAATGGAAGCATTAACAAAGCGATTTGATGTTGTTGCAAAAAGCATCGGTAAGGTTAATTCAGCATTGGCTTCTATTAAAACTAAGCCTATCAATATACAGATTAACACAAGCGCGGCAGAAGCTAGTTTAGAACGTGTTTTAAAGCAACTAAGCAATATTAAATCACAGGCAAAGACTGCATTAAATGGAGTAATGGGTAAACCTTTATATTCTACTTCGGATATAAAGAAACTGGAGCAGGCTATTAATTCTATAAACGGCAAAACTATAGAACCAAGAGCAAGTACAAAAAAAGCGATAAATAGCCTTGACTTACTATTACAGAAGATTGAGCAGATAAAGTCAAATAGCAAAATAACTATAACCGCAAGTGCAGCCGGAGCATCCAAAGCAGTTGCTGGTGGCATAACTAAGAGTAATATTCCTGCTTCAACAGCACGACAAGTTGGAGCGGGACATAGTACCTATCTATACCCTTCTACCCGGCAAGTATTGGGACCTACATACGCAAATACCGGAACGAATGTTGCGGGCGAAATGATTAAGGGTATGGGAATTGCCTATGGACTTAGCTCTTTAATGTCTGGGGTAACTTCTGTATTTAGAGATGCTTCGACCTATGATAATATAGCCAAAACGACAAAGAATATCCTCCAGACTCACGATAAAAAAGTGGGATTTGAAGCTAGATTTAATGAAATGAACCAATTAATGCGTCAAGTTGGAGTTGAAACTAAATATACAGCTCCACAAGTTGCATCAGCTGGAAAATTCTTAGCTATGGCAGGATATGATGTCGATCAAATAAAACATGCCATCCGGCCTATATCTGATATTGCACTTGTAGGTGATACAGACTTGGGAGAAACAGCAGATGTTGTAACAAACATTATGACCGCTTATAAAATCCCAGCAAAACAAATGGATAACACAGCTGACATTCTTACGATGACGTTCACAAAAACGAATACAACATTGTTAGAATTAGCTGAATCATTTAAGTATGCAGGTACGGTAGCTCATCAATCCGGATTAGATTTTGAAACAGCTTCGGCAGCTTTGGGCGTATTAGGTAATGCCGGTTTAAAAGGTTCTCATGCAGGTACAACATTACGCATGATGTTACTAAACATGATGAATCCAACCAAAAAAGGACAAGAAGCATGGGATATACTAGGTATTAGTCCCAAAGACAAAAATGGTAATCTTCGGAATCTCACTGATATTTTGAGTGATTTGCACAAAAAACAACAAAGCATGAGTTCCGGTGACTTCACAACATTAATTAATAAGATGTTTCGAGTTACTGCGGCTCCAGGTGCATTAGCTTTGATAAATAATGTAGAAGATGTGCAAAAAACCACAGAGCTTAATCGGCATTCAATGAACCTAGCATTCGACCTTGCTGACGAAAAGAAAAACACCATACAAGGTCTTTGGTATCAGATGACCTCGGCATTTACAGAAACAGGAATGCAAGGGTTTGAACAAATGCAAGGGGTAATCCGAGACTTTCTACAACGCATGATTGAGTTAATGAAATCCACAGAATTTGCAACTGCATTGAGAAATGCAATGGACATGTTCATTAAAGTATTAGATGTTATCGTTGATGTATTTAAAAAGATCATGTCTATTTGGAATTTCCTACCCAATTGGCTAAAAAATGGAATTGTATGGTTTGTAAAAGTTCAAATGGAATTAGGGATTATTGCTGGCATTGGACAAAGTATATTAAGTACGGCATTAATGATTCGCGGAGTATTCATGGGGGATTGGCTATCTAAATTCTTTTTAAAACCGCTATTTACCGCACTTACCTATATGGTACGTATATATAATATAGAAAAAAGCCGCCATAATTTAAGTAAAGGACAGGCTATTTTCAATGCGTTAGGTGGAGGTTTACTACATGGTGGAAGTAAAATTAAACAATGGTTTGTTGGAGGAGGCACAGTCGGTAATGTTGTAGCAAATAGTAATAATAAGACTATAAATACTCTCACAGAAATAGGCAATACAACATTATGGGGAGCAATAAAAGGGCTTGCACGTTTTTTCTTAACTAATCCAATTGGTTGGGGATTAAGCGCAGCTTATACAATCTATAAACTTGGTTCATATATATATCAAACACAAAGAATAACAGAAGCAGCTCGTCAAGCCAATGAAGCATGGGCACAAAGCTATCGTAATTTGAATATTGACAAGTTAAATCTATCCGATCCAGATGCCTTAATGATTGGAAATATGCGTATTTTCAATAATGAATTGTTAACCCAAAACGAGCGTATTGCACAGTCTACCGAATTATGGCATCGTTACTGGATAGAAAAGAATGGTCAAAAACAAAATGTAGACGATCAAACCAAATTCTTTGACACAGCCGCAGGTAGAGACCCGGAATTACTAAAACGATTAGAAGCCGCAGACCAATGGACAGGTGTAGATAAAGCCTTCCAGTCATTGTCCAGTGCACTAGGTATGAAACAGACTGTCAAAAAAGGTCTGAACGGCGAAAATTATTATGCGTATGAGTTACATGGCCGTACTTTAAGTGGAACGAATACAAATGTTTTTGCAAGAAACGGAGATATAAGCGAACAAGTGGCTGTCCAAATGATGCTGGCTCAATTAGCAGACCATAATTCTAAAGAGAATATGGCTTTGAGCAAATATCTTTTGCACAATGCCACTTCTGCTCGTAGTTCGGAAGATCTATCGAATATACTAAAGAATGCAGCAGATAGATTTATACCTAAGATGGGTAGTTGGGATTCTCGATGGGACTGGATTAGCACAGAAACATTCCATGATAAGATGACCGAAGGTGATGTACATCGCTCACAAGCATATATACGTCATCTAGCTCAAATTATGAAAGGAACAATAAGTGCATGGGATGATTACGCTTCAATTCTTAAAGATTTTGAGTCTGGAGAAACAATAGATCCAACAAGAACCCAGAAAGTATTACAAGGGTTATTTGGGCCGTTGTTTGATCCAACTAAAGGGCTATTTGGAACAGAAGGATGGTCAAAGCATGTACAAGATATTGTTAACAATCCGGGGAAATATAAACTAGAAAGTCAACAAGAAGCAATAGATTATATTACTGAAACCTTTGATAAGTTAGTTTCTTGGTATAACGATTTGTATTCCGGACATAAATCTTTGTTCGCTCCGTTCATAAATAGAATACCGATTCAAAATCTTCTTTCTGAAGGAGATGTTCTTCCTACGGGCGGTTTTTATGGTCCACAGAAAGAAGGTGATAAAGCGATTTTTGACGGGGCACAATATATAGCTAAAACAATAGCTCCATACGCTACTCCACAGTGGGTAGATAAAAGTGGGAAAATATATACCCCTAAAAATGCTAAAGATACATTTAAGTGGGACCCTACGACTGGTAACAAAGAGCAAGATTTAGCTTCCAGCCTTCATAACGGAGCCGACCAGTCTCAATATAGGAGTCATAATAATTATAATGCAGCTCCTAAGCAATTAATAGTACGAATAGAAAATCTAATGCACGTGGAGCATCAAACAATTGATATGACAGATGATAGACAAGTTGCGGCAATAGCAAACGTAAAACAAGAATTAGCAACCGCCTTGTTAGATGTAGTTCAAGATTTTAATGCAAATATGATGTAATATGAGTTTTATAAGCTCTACATTTTCTAATTTAACGATTAATGTTGGTAAAGGGCTGGCAAACACCGGTGTGAATGCCGCCTTTTATGCAGCTAATTATAGAAAAAGAGATGGACAATTGAAATTTATATCCAATAGAGGATATAGTAATGTATTTGTTTATGCAGCCAAAAGAACGATGATGCAAATGACTTTTGCTACCATCAACGATCTTTATCCCAAATATATACGCCAGTTGGACAGAAAGAATGCCACCGCAGCCTATCAGAAGAACCAAGGTCAAGAGCTTCAGAAAATCATAACGAACGGTCAGAAGGCAGATGAAGATACCTTTAATAAACAAGGGGTTGTATTAAAGTATCAGGGCAAACCTGCCAATGAAGGTTTACTTCTTTGGATTAAAAATGAAAGCGGCCAGGTTCAAACGGTTCAATTCAATACTTATTGGGATAAAATAAAAGGATTAAGTAATGAAGCTGCTGCCAGTTCATCACTTAACACTGCTACGGAAGTAAAGGTGCCAGGCGATCCTGTTTTCTTAGACTTAGGTGCTATAGTGCAAGCACAAAGTTCTAACAATCTTGTATTAACCAAGGTACAAGGAAGAGATTATTCACGTAAAGAATTGATTTCAGGAGGCGATATAAATTTTACTGTAACAGGAAAGATTGTTAGCAATTATCCGGATGTATATCCGTATGCAGAAGTTTCCAAATTTATAACATTGATGCAACATAAAGGAGTTATCCAGGTATTTAATCTCATGTTTCAACAGTTCAATGTGACACAAATTCTGATAAAAGACTTCAATATGGGGCAAAATGAAGGCTTTAAGAATGTTCAACCATATAGTTTTACATGTGTTGCCGTTGAACCGGATGACGCGGTTAATGTAGTGCAAGATACCATAAATGGAACAAACCTTGAAATCTCTCAAATGAAAAAACAAGGTTGGGCCAAAGTTCTTCTTGATAAGGTTAAAGCATCTGCTGCTAATCAAGCCGCTCAAATGATTGAATCATTAACTTCTAACACCATTTAAGTATGAAACTTCCAGAAGCAATAATTATAGATGGTAAAGAATGCCTTGATATATTGTGCTGTAAAATCCTAATATGGGAAGCTAATAGTGACGTTATAGAGATTAACGATCCAGATGAAAATAAATGCCTTGTTATCCGGGAATGTGAAAGCATTGAGATAAATGATACTTATAAGAAGCTTATTAATTCAGCTTCCGTCAGATTCCCAAGAGGAACCGTAATTAAACGCACTATAACTTCCGAGAACATAGAAAAAGAAGGTGCAACTACTGTTTATACAGAGCGTTTAATAGACGGTACAGTTGTAGAAAAGCGAAAAGGATATTCTACAGCCCAGCCGACTGATTTTAAGGTAGGACAACGTATCCGGATATATTTAGGCTATTATAAAGATAGAGGAAAGGTCTTCAAAAATGCGACCGAGAGACTTCAGGCAATGGAGAAAGAGGCATTTGTCAAGAACGTTCCCGATTTTGACGGTTATATCGTAAAATGCAGTGTAAGCACACCTATTGAAATCAAATGTGAGAATCTGGCAAGTGGGCTAAAACGAAAAAATGTCGTTAAATTAGGCCCAATGACTGTTACAGTAAACGATTTGTTGAAAGAGGGAGGAAAATACGATTTATTAAAAGGAACAGGGTTAAAATTGCATCCCAAAACAGCAGAAAGGGACATTAATATTGGCAAGATTCAGTTAACGGAAGATTTGACAGTTGCGGATGTATTAACAGAATGGAATAAATACGGGCTATATAGTTTTATTAGGAAAGATACAGATGGAACTCCTTATGTTATGGTAGGGCATACTTATTTATCAGGAAATGTTGCCAGCTCTATTTTAAATACAGATGGAAGTTCTGATACTCCTCAAATACAGTTTGATTATCATGTAGCCCAAGACAATTTAACTTTGATGAATTGTGATCCCCGATATTTAGCGGTCTCCGCTGAAGGATTCAAGTTTGAGGGTAACAAACAAATCAAGTATAATGTAACAGTTCGTTTAAATCCAGAATGGACCGGACAAAATGATACAGAACATAAGAAATTCCAAATTCTGAATGAAACAAAACTTAGCAAGAAATCCCTAAAACTTGGAGCTATCCCCAAATCAAAGACTAAGGATAGAGTAAACCTAAGTGCGTACAACGTTATCCCTTATGTATCATCCAAAATTGGCATTAGCGAGGACGAATTAATAAAAGAAGCCGAGGCATTTTTTGAAGGATATAATAGAAATGGCGTTGAGGGTAGTATTACTATCTTCGGAGATTTACACAGAACTAATTTAGGCATGAGGCATTTGGAATCTGGAATGAAAGTCGTTTTACTTGATAAACGCGAACCTGAAAAACAAGGTTGGTATCTTATTGAAGAAATCAACACAAAATTTGGTGTTAACGGTTTTAGGCAGACTTTAAAACTCCCCTACTGTATTGCCAAACCAGAAAAAGAACAAAACTATGGCAGATAAAATTACAAGCGATTTAAGCGCAAACAGTGCTATTTATGATGCTATACGACAAATTGCATTTCATAAATTGGTAAACCCACGAAATAACGTTATAAAAAACACAGCCAAAATATCTGGTTTTGTTGTTAAAATACATACAGATGGAGAACTGTGCGGAACTGTTGATGTACAGGAATATACTCATACACTTACAGACAAACAGGCTATTGATGACGGGCTTCCAGTTGGTTTACATGAAGGCGTATATCTTTCAGCCATTCAAAATAATGAAAATGGTTTAGTGGTTATCCCCTATCTTTATTCGGATGTCGTAATAACAACAGACCCTGAAACATTACGCGAATATGTTATTCAATACTCTCATGCAGACACAATACAAGTAGACGCGCATAACAAAGTAATTATTGGAGCAACAGAAACAAAAGAATGGGAAGATTCAGAGGATACTCCAGATGTAGATGAATTGGAAAAGACAGGTGTTCATGCTCACACGACTTATACCCCTGTTTCGATATTGTCGGAAGTTGCTAAAGGAGAAGGAGAAAGTGATAAAAGTATATTCAAAATAACCGCTGATGATATTTTATCCCAACATGATAAAAGTCAAATACTTCTTGATGCCCAACAAATTTTGGCAAAATATAATGCAAAAGAAATTATAATCAAAGAAGATGGAGTGTATTTGGGTAGCGGTAGTGCCAATGAACCAGCAGTACTTGGAAATCAATTAGCAACTTTATTGGTTGACTGGCTAGGAGCATTATCTCAAATGATGACCCCAACTATGATGGGACCTCAACCTCCAGCTAATTTGGCAAAGTTTGTATCCCTTCAAGCAAAAGTTAACTCCTATAAAGCATCTATATCAGGATTTTTATCAAAAACCGTAAAAGTGGCAGAATAATGGCAAAGTTAAATGAAGGTATATCACAAATTAAGAAAGGTAGTGCATTGGAAACAATGTACAATCGACTCTTAACAGGGATGGAACAAGCTTCACACGAAACACTTCCAGATTTTACAGGTTCGGATTATGTGGATGGTTATGTCGTGAATGAAGAAAAAATCAATCTTGAAATACATGAATATGAAAATATAACCAGAAAGAACTCTGCATATCTATTAGCAAATACTATTATAAGTAGTTTAAGCAGTGAAGAAGGCGGCGGAAGTGGCACCGGTGGGTTTGTTTCCATAAATGGTGACTCTATGGCCGGTTTATTAAAGGCATTGTATGGTTTTACAGCCGGAGACAATGGAATAAAAATATTGGATGTTTACCAAACGTCCGAAAGTAATCCACAAGAGCGAAAAAATATAGTTTCTATTAACGGTGAATTGCATCTCCCCACACATGGATTATACATTAACGGTTGTAATGTTATAAGTTATGATAATGATATAATCGCATTAAACGGCGATGTTATTTGTAGTGGATATATTAGACTTGGAGATTTAGAAATATCCAAGGATGGCATTAGCTATCAAGGAAACGAGTTTTATCATTCTGGGAATTCAAATAAAGAAGATGTAAGCTGGACCATGAAAGATGGAACGGTTGCCGGAAACTTGTCTGTAAAAGGTACAAGCACATTCCAATCCGGCATTACCGCTTTGTATGGTGTAGATTTGGGATTTGATAATACAAGTGTATTGGTTATTTCGGCCAAACGGTTAGCTCAATTAACAGGGGATTTAAATATTGTAACAGGAGGCATAAAATTTGATGATAATTACATTATTCATGTCAAGAATAACAATGTTATCTCATTTTCTGCATCTAACAAAATATTAAATTGGGGAGACGATAATACCAAACAAATTAACCTGCAAACCAGTATTTATGATGATGATGGTGAATATGAAATGATTTCAAAATTTGGTTCTGCATATTTTCCAGAATCATTTAAGGCAGGGCACAATTTAGGGAATATATTGATTGAAACATATAAAAAATCGTCTGAAGATTCTGGTGTTATATTCAGACGTTATATTAGATTAAAATCAGAAGATGGACCAGGATTTTACAGTGATGGTGATAGCGTATTTGTTGAAGCTCCATTTAAATATAATAAAGTAGCTGATGACGATACAGTACAAATCTCTGAAATAATAAAATCATCATTTGGCTATGTAGAATCGTTAAGTTTATATGCCCCATTAAATCGAAAATCATCCAGCTTAATGTTTTCTACAGATGCTGATTTTTTTGTTTTTGACAAACCGATTGAAGGAAAAAAATCAATTGGAATAGCAGATTCTAAAACCCGCCTCCTCCCCAACGAGCTATTCTTTGATGATTCAATCTATTGGTTGGCTTTAGATAATGGAGTTAAGCACTATGGTAATGCCTATTTTGTCAACGACATAGGTTCTGTCACTTTTTCCAGTGGTTTTGCCGGAAATGGCTGGGGTATCATTCAAAACAAATTGACCGGCAACACCAGTGCAACATTTGATGATCTGACAATTCGTAAAAAAATGAGAATATACGAATTGGAAGTGCAGAAACAATCAGTGACTAACGGGTCTTGGTGGGTCAGCGATGCCTGTTCCGGAGACTTAGTAGAAGAAATATCATAATGTCTGTATATAAATACAAGAAATATAAAATTTCTCTCCAGTCCGATTCTAAAAAGACACAAGGATTACGGACTGGGGATATAGTTAGAAGACAATATTTTGATGGAAAGAATCTTATTTATTCGTTAATGTGTGTATTGGATTATGGAATAGATAAGACTGTAGATTCTAATACAAATGATATTGTCGAAAAACAGTATTTCATTGGAGCACTGTTAGAAGGCGATGTGCCTAAAACAGAAGAAATCTTAGACTTTGCCAGAATTACCAATCTGTTTGATATAAATAGATCTGGAGCCATATATTTAACTGGGTCTGACGATAATGCCCCATATATGGATGTGATTGACGGTATTGGACGCAATGAGAGTTTATGTTGGCCTTCAAATATTGCAACTCCTGATTATGAAGATTCCGAATCACAATATATAGTACGAGGAACAGAAGCAGTAACCACTGATTACATACTATCAGAAGCGGACAATAATCGCATTTGTCATTTTAAAAGAAATGACGCTATATATTACGGTTTCATTGGTCTACAACAAGATTTCTACAAATATGTTCAAAACCCCAACCGCGTTCTTATTTCATATAAGATCAAAGCCAATAAAGCTGTCAATTGTAAAGTTTCATTAGAATACCAAGATGGAACAAGAACAGATGGAGAAGAAACCACTTCTATTACAACAGATTGGCAATATAAGTTGCACACAATAACTGTCGATTATTCTGGACGTTATTTGCGAACAGTAAAACTGGATTTAAGTGAGATGTCTCCTTCAGATGAAGTTTGGGTGTCGGATTTCAATATCATCTTACTGTCTAGTGTTGCTAACTTTGGCGATGCCAGTAAAATACGTGTTGGCAAATTGAATGGAATAACAGATCCGGTATTTGGTCAATTAGAAGGATATGGAGGTTACTTACAGAAACTTTTTACTTCAAAATCTGCTCATATTTCTGGAACATTAACTGCTGGTGATGAGAATGGTTTTGCTGCAACTTTTTATGCCGGAAAAATTCATAGGAATGTATTCGTTAATTCTTTAGATGTTAATTTTACATCTGCAATTACTATTGACACTCAAATAGAAAACCCTACTGGAATCGGCAATGTATATAGTGCCTCTAAAATCATAAGCATGATAGCCCAATCTGAAGAGTGGTTCGCGCAACATATCGGGAAAAAATATACATTCTCTTTTTGGATATATGCGGGGCAAGCATGTCAATTATCTATTTTACAAAATGATAAAGCAATAGGAACCGTTCAAATACCTATTGCTAACACGAATATATGGTCTCGTAAAAAGGTAACATTTGAATTACAAGCTCCGAAACAGGCAGAAGAAGCATTGGTTCTATCCATTGTCCCAACTTTTGATACCTCTGATAATGCAGGAGAATCAATATTTTATTTTTCTTCACCACAATTAGAGGCAGGAGAACTAGTCACACAATACCAACCTACTGACACTATACTTAATTACACAGAGGATTATGGAGCTTGGTTTAATCGTGGTGGCATTGGTGGGACCATCCAGAACCCATTGCTTCAATTAAATTTTGACGGAGAAGGCAGTATTGGTACTCGTAGTAATTCTGTATTAATCAAAACAGATGGTTCTGGTCATTTTGCCAATAAAAATATTAAATGGAATAAAAATGGCGATGTAACATTTGGCAAAAATGTGACAATGACTTGGGATAACCTTGACCAGTCTGTAAAAGACGAATTAGTCAGTAAGTCTATTCGTATTGTTGGAACTGATACCTTTACTCTTTTAGGAGACTTAACAGGAGCCGACCCTGTTACTAATCCGGCAGACATTACCTTAACGCTGGAAGAAGAGAACCTACAGTCTACTTCCAGTCAACGACAATGGTATTATTTACAAGGATATGATTATATACCGTTTGAAGGAGAAAATGGAAAGACATTAACAATATGGCCTTTTGAACCTTATTGGGATAATGGTAACTCGCTAACAGTTCGTTGTATCGTGAAATTTAGTGATGAAGAGTATTCCGCTACATTCACAATACGGAAACAATATATAGTGGGCTATTCACTTGAAATTACTTCCAGTCAAGGAGTATCATATAAAAACAATAGTTGTCAAACTGTTTTAACCGCTAACGTCTATTATCAAGGTAAACTAGTTGATCCGGATTATGTAGCTAAAAACTACATATTCAAGTGGACTAGGTATCATCTTCCTGATATGGAAAATGAAGTGATTGATTGGTGGAAAGAACAAAGAGATAATGAAGGCAATATAGTACAACAAGAAATTGATAGATCAAAACCAAGTATCACATTAAATTATGGAATATCAGGACAAGACTGTTTTATGTGTGAACTTCTAAACGGTAACATGTTCCCGTATGAATTCCCTTTAATATTTTAAGTATGGCGGCAGAACAAGAGCAATCCCCTAACCTGCTTGATTTTAATAATAAGCAAGAAAACAATGGAACTAATAACCGTGGACGTTTAACAGCTCACGAATTTAATCAATTGATAAATGCCGTAAACAATAACTCAAATGACACCTTTTCTTTCAAAAAACAAGTAGGTAATCTTTCATTTGATGTAATTGAAAATGAAGAGGCTTTTGAACAAATCGAATCCAAAGAAGAAAATACCGTTTATTTCATACTTGAAGAATGATACAGATAAATGGCAAAGATGTCAGTCAAATAAGAGTTGGTAACAAAATAGTTACCGCAGTTTACATAGGGGCAAAATTAGTTTGGCAATCTATACGCTCCTGCTTTGGATCTGGTTTCTGGATTAACTCATCTCCTTGGAAAAATGATGAAGGCTGGAAAAACTAACAAATTTTTAAATTACGCTTTACAAAAAAATAATTAATTATGGCTAAGAAATTCAGAACTGACGAAATTCCTGCTGGTAAATTTACAGAGGACTGGGGTGGCAATAAAAACAATACCATCCCCGCAGCACCTGACGAAACGAACCTTCTCCCCTACTCTGGGGAGGCTGTCCAAAAGTTTATAAAGAGCTATTTGCAAGACCATGAAAACAATAAAATTGGTCACATTCCTCCTATGACAAAAGATCCGGACGGTTTTTATCATATTCGAGCATTTGCTAATAAAAACACATATAATGAATGGCTTGCTGACCCTGATGAGAATCAAGCATTAAAATTGCTTGATGTTACTATTCCTATTAGTGACGAACAGGGTGTAATGAATATTGTAGAATTAACCACGGCCAGCAATCAAACAAATTATGTAAGCATTGATGGTAGTGTAGTTCTAAAAATGCGTTTTACTTCTCAAACATACAATCCTGTTACTGGGAAATACGCAAATACCTATGAAGATGGTACTATGACTATCCAAAGGCGTGCCTCCGCTTCCGATTCTTGGCGTACAATTGGTACAATGGCAATCAAGAGTGTAGAAGCCGAAAGCGACACTTATACGGATGTAGATATTAGTGGATTACTTAACAGTGGAACCTGTCAATTACGTATCATTGTAACTGGAGACCAAACACAAAGTACCACAACTTATGTAGTGTTCCAAAGTGTTACAAAAACAGAATTGAAACTTACGTTCCGAAACGAATGGCAGCAACCTATTACTGGTGCCACTATGTCTTTATTATATACATATACTGGTGCTGTAGCTAAAACATTAAATTTAAAAATTAGTGGTGAAGGTGGTGTACGTTCTGTCCAATACGCTGTTGGCAAAGTTGAGTACACGGAAACCCCAAATCAGTTTGATGTAACCGACACTGAAGGGGATTCTGTTAAAGTTATGTCTCATGGAGTACATGAAATTGAGGCCTGGTTATCTGTAGATGGCACAGATGTGGAAAGTGAACACATTGTTTCACAGGTAATGATAGTTTCAGACCCTGATAATAAGACTCCATATATCATATTAAACCAGATAGTCAAGTCTCTTGTAAACTGGACATCCGTTCAATTTTTCCAATGGGCAATATATAACCCAGGTTCAGATGTATTACCTGTTACTTTTAAATTAACAGACATTCAAGAGGTTGAGAATTATCTGTCTTACACTGAACAGCAAGCCCAAAATGGTGTGGTTTACACATTTGGCAATATGATAGAAATCGAAAGCAAAGAAACGAATTTCAGTGCTTATATGTTATTTAGCACTGGAGAAAAATACTTGCGTGATCGTATTAGTTTTAATGTCGATAACTCACAAAATTTTGCCCCAACTGATGGTGCCGATTTAATTATCAATCCAAAACTACGTAGTAATACTGAAACCCACCCAGATACTATTATTAATACCGTTTCAGGCGAGAATGTTCCTGCGACCTTTGAAAATTTTGGTTTTATTAGTGATGGTTGGGTTGAAGACGATAATGGGATCAAATGTTTGCGTGTTCCTAGTGGAAGAAATATAGCAATTGATTATGAGACGTTCTCCGACTTTATCCAATCTCAAAAAACTGGTTCTCTTACATTTGAAATAGACTATACTATTCGCAATGTAACCAACGAAGACGAACCGGTATTACGCATGTGTTCTTACACAAAAGATAATAATCCGCTAGGTTGGGAAATGAAACCTATTGATGCCTGTTTTATGACCCAATCCAAAGTAACCCGTAAAAATCAAGACGTTGGCTACAACGAAGGGGTACGCACTAAAATCGCAGTCAATCTACTATACAACTTGTCCAGCACTGGACAAAACTATTGCCGTATTTTCATAAACGGGATTATTAACCGTGAAATCAATTATGCGACAGACGATACTTTCGTACAATATGTAGATGGAAAACAGACATCACAAGGTATCCGTATTGGTAGTTCTGGAGCCGACATTGACATTTACAGCATTAAGGTATATAAGAAAGCACTCACAGCTAATGATGTGCGCCAAAATTATATGGCATCCTTAGATAATAGTGAAGAAAAAATAGCATTTCGCGATTCTAATAGTATTCTTAATGGTAATACTATCAGCTATGATCTTGCTTATGAAAAATACAACGTTATCCTTTGGAAAGGGAAATATGCCACTTATGGAAATACCAAAAAGGATAAATTCAATGGTACTTTAATTATCCATATTCCTGGAAAACCAGAAAATAGTGGTACGCTGTATGACATGAATGAGAAAGGACAAGGAACATCGTCTATGTTGTATTTTTGGTGGAATGGACAATGGGGCTTCAATGAAGATGGGTATTGGGTTGATGAGAATGGAGCAAATCGTGGTAAATGTTATCAGTTAACCAACGATGTACCCGGAGCACTCAAATTGGTAGGGAAAGTAAATTTTGCAAGTTCAGCACAAAGTCATAAAATAGGTTCTACAGCTCTATTTAATGATTTATTTAAAGCTATATGTGGAGGTAATTCCATTACTAATACAGAAGGTTTTGAAAATTGTCGTGTAGCTGTACTTCAAAAACCGTTTTTGTTCTTTGTACAAGAAGATGAGAATTCCGAACCACAATTTAAATCTTTTATGACTTTTGGACCAGGTAAGGGAGACAAACCGACATTCGGATACGACAAAACAAAATTTCCAGATTATGTATGCCTAGAAGGAGCTGATAATGACCGTGCTTTGGTGATGTGCCGCGTACCTTGGATTGATGAAGATGTCACTTTAGAAGGTGAAGAAGATTGGATGTATAACGGCGAAAAGCAAATGAGTCTGGTCCTTGGGGATACCAATAAGATCGCCCCTATCAAAAGTGGATTTAACTTTGTCTTTAAGCATTATGACAATATAGATTATTTCAACGGTACCATCGAAGATTTAAATGCAGCAGAAAATCTTGATACCTCCAAACATTATTGGCTGACTAAATCGGGGCGTAACAATGAACAGTTTGATTTATTCAGGTATGATTTCATTACTTCTACTTGGGTGGGTGCAGGCACTGAAAAGATTGAAAGTGGAAGATATTCGACTGTAAATATCAACGAACAATGCGGGAATATTGCCAGCGGTACAGATTGGGATGCAATTAACTCATCGTTCAAAACGGCTAGAATAGCATTGTTCAAGGCTGATGCAGGAAAATATTTTAATCTTACAGAAACTCATTTTGCTATGAATTTTTGTAAGTTAATTGCAGCCAGTGATAACAGAGGAAAGAATATATATTTTTATGTTGACCCAAAAACTCATTTAATTGGTTGGCATCAAGATGATTTGGACACAATATTTCCTGTAAATAATGTAGGGCAAAGAGAAAAACCTTACTATGTAGAAGAACATGATAAAAACAATGATGGAGGCTTTTATTGGAATAGCGAAGGGAATGCACTATTTAACCAAATGGAAAACGCTTTTCCAGATGAATTGCGTACCAATATGCGCTCTATATTACAAGCAATGCTTAAATTAAGTGATGATGGAACTTTAATGGGCTGTATGGAAAAATATTATTTTTACGTACAACGTTATTTCCCAGCCGTTGCTTACAATGAAGTGGCTCGTCTTGTATATGAACGTGCCAGAACCGCCTATGTGAGTTCAGACCCGGAAAATAAATACACAAATGGTACAGATCCCATAACACAAAGTTTAGGAGATGGATTACAAGCAGAAATGCAATGGGTTGCACGCAGACTTACCTACATATCTTCTTATGCAGCCTTTGGAGACTTTGGAAGGCGTGACGGTGAAGGATCAGCAGGCTCATTAAACTTCCGGTCTATAATAAAAACAGATGGTACACGTCCACAATTTAAATTTTCTATTGTACCACATATTTGGATGTACCCCTCATTTGCCATAGGTTCGACACTATCTTATGGGGTTGGTAACGCACTGTCTCCACGTATTAAAGCCGGAGAAACATACGATGTCAATGTTGGAACTTCAGATGGCAATACTAATATTTTCTTAAATGGTATTGATTATATGCGTTCCATTGGTGACTTTACAGACAAAAGTTTAGGAGAAACATTTAATTTAAGCGGTGCTCGCCTAACAGCCTTTCATGTGGATGGAAAAGATGTTGTTGAATTCCGTCCTACCGGTATGACTATTACTGCCCCTTTGTTGCAAGAACTAGTATTAAAACGTGTCGCTAGTTTAGTAGGTGGTTTAGATTTATCTATTTTGCTTAAACTTAGAATGTTGAATTTAGTAGGAACAATGTTGTCTTCTGTTGTTCTTCCAGCTACCGAATATTTAGAAGAGGTTCATCTTCCTGGGACTTTAACATCTTTGTCTTTAGATCAACAGCCTAATTTGAAAACCATCACATTGGAAGGAGCTGACCGAATGCAAAGTTTATCAATTGGCGCAGGGATTGCAGATTCGCGTACCATATTTAATTTATGCTTTACAGGCAATGCACCGCTGAATTATTTAAAGTTAGCAAGTATAAACTGGACCGAGGTTTCTCTTTATATGATTAACTATTTGGCTTCTATTACAGACAGTAGTGTATCTGGAAAAATAGCAGTAATAAACAATACTACCAACCGACCTAATTTTAACAATAAAATTGATTGGTTGTATCATTGGGGAAATGTAGATGATGAGAACAACAATCTTCATATTACTTACTACTCAACTCCTATTGCAGCTATAGAAATCAAAGGAAGCCAATACATTTATTCTACAGGTGAACACACTTTTTACTGTAAGCCGAATACCGTTAATGGGAATGATGTGGTTAGCATTCGTTGGTCATTGGATACCAATTTGTATGCAAAAATAGTCAATACGTCAAAAGATTATTGCGTTATCAATGTATCTCAATTAGGAGATGAAGATACATTGGCTCCACATACAACTTTAAGATGTTATCTAACAAAAACAAATGGTGAAGTGCTTGAAGCATCATGGGATATTGGTTTATACCCCAGACGTGCTCATCTCGGAGATTATGTATTTTATGATGGAACTTATGGTCCTACAACTGCTGGAAAAACCGTAGTTGGAATTTGTTTTTACATAAATCCAGCAGATGCCAATGATAGACGTATGGTAGCATTATCAAATCTTGAAAATTCAGGTATAGTATGGGGGCTTTATCCTCAAAATACAGGACAAACGGAAGAGTGGAATGAACAATATGCAATTTATCCTATTGAATTACAAGATGATGTTAATTATAGTGTATATGATATAGGTTCAATTGCTAACATTACACAGACTGGCTTACAACCTACAGAATATGACGACCAAGGTAATACCTCTCCTAACTACATAAGGTATGATAATTATGTAGATGAAAATACAATTGACGGATTTGTAAATTCAGATGTTAAAACAGTTGCTGTTGGAGATGGTATCGCTGCTCCAGGTACAATTAATACAGGAAAAGAGGAATTGGCTGCGGATTTAGCTATTTTATCAGGTGCCTATAAAAGAGGTGACGAAGTTCCTGTCGGTTTAGCAAAAACTTTAAAAATTATTCAACATAGAAATAAAATCTTAGAAGATTCTGGAGTTAATTTGCCGATACCTGAAGCAACTGATTTATATACTGAACAAGCGATGTTAACCCAGTATATAAATAACATAATTGCTAACAATGAAAATCTTAGTAAATATCAACAATTTTATTATCCTGCTGCCAGCAAATGCTATGCTTATCAACCTACAGTAAAAGCAGGCGAAGAATTGGCAAATAAATTTAAATATCATAATTGGTACCTACCATCTGTTGGTGAACTTATGCGTATGTATTGGCACGCTAGGCAAGGAGTGAATTATGATGATGATAAAATAGGTGCAATTTTTCAAAAAGCAATAGATGCCGGTATTTTGAACGATTTTTCTAATTCTTGGTACTGGAGTAGCAGTGAGCGCAGTCAGAACTACAGCTGGGACGTGGGCTTTAGTAATGGCAACTTCGGCTACGGCAGCAAGTCCAACAGTGGCATGGTGAGGGCGGTTGCAGCATTTTAGTATAGTGGAGCGTCTTTTGACGCTCCACAAAAATAA
>NZ_JADPLO010000063.1:0-34145 GCF_015667765.1 Bacteroides sp. 1001302B_160321_D4
TTTTCTTACGGGCATTTTTATTTTATCGGCTGAAAGACAGCCGATAAAATTGGCGTGGCGGAAAATAGTATGGTTACTATACACTATAAATCAACGACTTATCTCACATTCGCATTGTCATAAACAGTCGCAATAATGGTATTACCCCCCTATTAAAACATATAAATATGGCAAAAAACGTATCAAAAAAGGCATTATCTATATCCGAACACGCAATGAAAAGTTCTGAAAAGGTATCCCTAAACTTGGTAACTCCTTGTATTTACGGAAAAATATAGTATCCCTAAACAGTATCTTTAATGGTATCCCTAAATATAATTTTAACATTTAAGTAACCTTCAATATATTCATCAAATACGACTTCTCAAAATTCAGAATTAACAGCTTTCGAACGGCTTCTCAAACAACAATAATAAAACGACTAGCCTCAAACACAAAGTGCCGAAACTAGCGGTATATAAAGGTTTTCCCTCAATTATATTAAGTTATTCCTAGAATAATGTCAACCGGTTAGCCTATAGTTAACGTTTTGTTGCCTTCGAACTGTTCAAATGGTAGTTGAATGGAAGCTAGATGTAAACCAATGTAACGCGTCGTTTTGATATTGGCATCTTATAGAAATAGCTTCAATCCCCTTATTCATCGTGCATCCAATATGTTTTTGCGGTCACCGTAGTTTACACACGTCGTTCTGTGCCCCCTATCTTTTGCCGTATCAGTAGGAGTACCCGTTTTGATACTCATACGGAAATTGCCCAGGTCACCCATCTGCACGATGTTTCCTTCCTCCAGTACATTAACGATTTCGAGCAGGAACTCACCGATACAACCTTCCAATTCTCCTTTGGAGTAAGAAGAACGTTCGGTGATTCGTTTGCAGACTTCCTTGACCGTTACTTTGCGACCGCTACGCGCCACTGCATAGTACTTCGGAGTTTCATCAGGTTTCAACAGGTTCTTGCGAGCCATGAGAGTGTAATTCTGTGCCATAAACTTTTAATTTTTAATTTCTAGTTTTTAATTGTTTAATTGTCTTGTAATCGATTACATGACAAAAGTAATACATTGGAAAAGTGACATGACGCATAGTGACGTACACGGGCGCATAGATAAAAAGAAAAAACATTGGGAGATTTGTATCGAAACTTCCCAATGTTTGATTTCAATTATTGAGATGTTTTTTTCAAATCTCCCGATGTTTTTCCGATTCTCCAAAAGGACAAAAGGACAAAAAGACACCTATGACTGTTATTTATTCATCTTAGTATAAGAACCATGAGATACCTTGCTGATTTTTATTCCGTTAAGTGATTTTAGAAGACGTGTAACCTTACGAAGGTTGAAATCGTATTTTGCGCCAATCTGAATAGCTTCATCTGTAGTGAAGCTGTCAGGCAACTCATTGACGAAATTACGAATAATGTCCGGATTCTTCAGAGGACGGACCGCAGGAGCCGGCATGGATGAGTGTAACAGACGGCTGTGCTCGTAACAACATAGAACGATTTGAAGAGATCGTTCGAAATCGGCATCTATACAATAAATTTCGGAGGAGAGATCGGTTGCCTCAAATTGCCGGATGCGGGTCTGAATCATGCTGATACGCATCACCAGAAAAGCATAGCGCTTCACTACGGCTTGGAGGTCATCATTGCCCTCCATCGCTACCTCGGACAGCATACGTGAGAAAATCTCATTCAGACGGTTCCATTGCGGACGGGTGAAATGAAATAAAACAGGATGCGCCAGGCAGAAATTATATAGTTCGTAGACACGATGGGCAATCGGCTTGAAAGAGTCTTCCAATGAAATACAATCATCACCCATCTCTTTCCAGTGGGGAGCTTCACGGAAAGTGTAAGCCAGAATACGGCTGGGAAGTCCGTTCCCGTAACTGTTTAACAAACAGTCTATCTGTCCGGGAGTACCCGTTAGAAGCAAAGCTAATTTGGGATAACGGATATAGATTGGGATGATACCGTTGGCTTTATAGGAAGAATCAATGTTTTCGTGCTCAAAAGCTTTGCGGAGCATATCATCGAAGTTACCACAATCCAGGTGATTGGCCGTGGAGAGCGTTTGGGCTTCCGTATCGAAAATGATACTTCCCTGCGAACCGTTGTCCTGCATCTGAATTTGCATACGGGTGTAACTGGTAGTGGCGGGAATGAATAACATTTTAAAAGGAGGTCTTTGAGGCTCTTCGGAACACGTTTCTCCTTTTTTCCTTTTCCGCTGACATTCTGCTTGCCAGGTATTGTGCGCTGTATGGTAGTTTTTTAACATGGATTCACTGGTAGACAGTATTTCAGTCTGTATTTCTTCCAATAGATAGCGTCCGGTTTGGGCAATGCTTTTACCGCTGCCGGCAGAAGAAAATATGACACTGAACAAATGGGGGGAATATTTTTTGTGGTTATAAATTCCGAAAGTTTGTGGAAGTGCCGCACTTAGTGCGGTAAGATCGGAAAGGAGGGAGATGTCTTGTTCGCGGTCGCTTGCGTCTTCAATGATACAGTCATTCAGTAGATCGGGAAGATTATTGTACAAATCGCGCGGGAATAAAGGTGTTCCTTTCCTGAATTCTTCTCCCAGCCAATAGGCTTCTTCGGTGCTATCGGAGTTTTCTAAAGTACCATAGGGGATTTTTGTCCTTATGTCCTTTTGAAAGGAAGAAGAGGTGGCTGTAGAGGAAGCAGGTGCGTGCTCGTTAACTTGCTTGTATCCAGATGATAAAACACTTGTCAATTCTTCGGGACGAAAATCTGTATGCTCGAAAAATGCAGTAAGCTCACGTAATATGCTTTCTTGCGGATAGTGTCGGCGGGAGGCTTCGCAGGCAAGTTTAAAGACGTTGGAATGACGTTGTCCGGCGGTCAGGGGATGGAGGAAAATATAGGACGAAATAAATTGGGCGATTTCTGCTTCAGACACGTTTTCCGGGGTACTATCCTGGAGAGGAAAGGGAGGAAGCACTTTATTTTCAGAGGAAGCGTTTGTTTCCTCTTTTAGATGTGGTTCCAACACAAATGCCTGATAAAGACCGGCAACATATCCATTGGGCGAATAACTGAAATAACACAGACGACTTTCGTCCTTGCAGGCCGGATCACTCTCCAATCCCAGCAATTGATTGTAGTAACGGCTCACTAATTGCTGCCCTTCACGATGGCGGTTTTCGATACCTTCCACATAGGCGAAAACTTTCACTCCGTCGGTAGGACTTTCTATGGCCGCTACCGTGTGAGGATCTGCCGCACAACGTTGGATGACTTGAAGACGATCTTTTACATGATCGTAATCGAGCCCGACAATATGGCTGGAGAGGAGGAAGTTTTTGATGGCATGTGCTCCGTCAAAAGTACCTGCCGGAGTGAAACAGGGGAGCTGGCTCTTCAACTTCTGTGCCGCGGCATGGTCTCCTTCTGCATAGTATCGGCGGATAGCGTTTACGATAGAGGCATAGACCGGATGAATACACATAATGATGACTTCAAGGAAAGACATGACTTTGGGCTTTTTTGAATACACGTTCTCGTAAACCGAGACTTTGATTTCTTCTAAGGCTTTCATATAAAATTGTTTTTTGTAAGATTGAGTTACCTGACTATCAGATAACGGGAACAAAGGTCGGGATATTAAAAATAGGGTTGCTTCCCTATGTGAATAGTACTTGATAAAGCAAATAAAAACTGAAATATTATAAATTATTAATCATAGAATGACATGGCAAAAGAAAAACAGGAACCATACGAGTTTTTGAGCAATTTGGTATTGGCTTTAATGGCAACGGATCGTATTTTTAGTAACAGTTTTTTTACGAGCGAACTTGATATCTCTCCTAAAACACTGGGGGAGATAAGACGGGGAGAGGATATGTGTATTTATCAGTATGTGCGCGTGATCCGGTGTATGACGGAGTATCTTCATTTAATCATCCGGATGGATATGTTGCTGAAGGAGTTAAGAACCGTATTAGCTTCCAATTGTGATTTGGTGGTTGCTACGGTTCCACACCGTTTTCATGGGATTTGCCAACCGAAAGAGTGGGTGGTAGTGATGCAATGGGATGGGGTGAAATTGTGATTTCTACAGAAAACAGGGCATTTTTTCAATCTTTTTGCCCGAATCCTTTCTTTATTTAATTTTTTTTATATCTTTGCTTTCATATTGAGAAACACGGATAAAAACTCACTTATTTATTCATATAAACTTAATAAATTATGTTCAAAGCTCCTTTCTCATTTGACGGTCGTATTCGTAGAATCGAATACTTCTTGTCAGGCATTATTGGTGGTATAGTTTCTAGTATTGCATGGGCACTAGGCGTAGGTACATTTGTTTTGGGTGCTGCCAGCGGATCGGCCGGGGGATCAGTATTTGGTTTATTGATCGGTCTTGCTGCTATGATTGCATCTGTTTGGTTCTCTCTGGCACAGGGGGTGAAACGTCTGCACGACTTAAATAAATCCGGTTGGCTGATTTTGTTGTGCTGTGTGCCTATTGTTGGTTGGATTTTTGCATTGTACATGCTGTTTGCAGATGGCACGGTAGGTCCTAATCCTTATGGTGCAGATCCGAAAAACCGTATGCCGTATCAGGCACAACCTGCTTCTGTAAATGTGACTGTAAACGTTTCAAGAGAAGATGTAAAAGTTGACAAGCCGGTAGAAGCTGCTCCTGCACCTGCGGAAGCCCCTGTAGAAGAAGATAAAGAAAAGGCTGAATAATCTTATTAAAGAAGAAATAATAGAGCCTCCTGCGAAATTCGTTTTGCAGGAGGTTTTTTTGTTATTAACCTGTTTGTTATTCAATATTTTATCTAAATTTGTAAGTGTAACATAATAAATAATGATTTGTAAGATGAAAGAGTATATTCCCAATCCGGTGGATACAGGACACATCCAACTCCCGAAGGAATTGGAATACCTGGTAGAAGAAATGGCTAAGAATGTTCATGAGGTCTGGTCGAAAACCAGAATAGAACAAGGTTGGACGTATGGCGAAAAGCGGGATGATGTATTGAAACAGCATCCGTGCCTGATTCCGTATGAAGAATTGCCTGAAGAAGAAAAGGTATATGACAGAAATTCTTCAGTGGAAACCTTGAAACTGATAATGAAACTGGGGTTTAAGATTTCGAAGGATGAAAAATAGATGATGAATGATGGCAACAACCTTATTCAGAATTTATTTTTATCTTTGAAATCCATTATAAACAGAAAAAGAAACAGATATGAAAAAAGTAATTTGCAGTGAGAAAGCTCCGGGGGCTATCGGCCCTTATAGTCAGGCGATAGAAGCTAATGGTATGGTATTTGTGTCCGGTCAGTTGCCTATTGATGCCGCTACGGGACAGATGGCTGAAGGGATAGAAGGACAGGCTCGCCAGTCGTTGGAGAATATCAAACACATTCTTGAAGAAGCAGGATTGACAATGGGAAACATTGTCAAAACCACTGTATTTCTTCAGGATATGTCCCTGTTTGCAGGGATGAATGGCGTGTATGCCACGTATTTTGACGGAGCTTTTCCGGCACGTTCGGCGGTTGCCGTAAAAGCTCTGCCCAAGGATGCGTTAGTAGAGATTGAGTGTATCGCGGTTCGCTAACAAATCTGCGACAATGAAACTGCTGCCTCCTACAAAGATCAGATCTTTTGGGGGGCAGTTCTTTTTTGCCGCCTGTACAGCTTCTACAACAGTGGGGTAGGTGGTACCTTTCAATCCGGCTTCTTCTGCCAATGCCAATAGTTCATTTTCCGGAAGTGCACGTTTCACACTTGCTTTGGTGAAATAATAGGTGGCATCTTTCGGTAACTCTTGCAAGACACTGCTGATATCTTTATCGTTCACCATGCCAAATACGATGTGCAGCTCCTGGTTGAATTTCTGATGAAGGAAATCAAGATGTCCACAGACATATTTGATTCCATCTACATTATGTCCCGTGTCGCAGATGATATCCGGATAGCTGTGTACTTTCTGCCAGCGTCCCATCAGCCCGGTGAGTTTGCACACATCAGCAAAACCATTGAGATAGTCTTTGGGACAGATGCGATAACCTATTTTTGTCAGCTCTTCAAGAGCAGACAGGATGGTGAGGATATTTTCATGCTGGCAGAGACCGCTTAATTCCATAAAAAGACCTGCAGGAAACATTTCATTGACAATTCGGATAGCATCTTTTCTCTTGTCGAGTATTTTGTCTAATGCTTTAATGCTGTCTGCCGGATGCAGGAAAAGCAATATCTCTTTGGATTCTTGTGCGCTTTCAGATGGTTGGTGAGTCTCTTTTATCAAGTCTTGCAGGACATTATCCAGACGTTTTCTTAGTGCCTGCATTTCCGGATAAGGAAGCCAGTCTGTGGGATTATATGGGAAGATAGAATCTGCATAGTTGATAGGTGCATTCATTTCTTTTGCTTTCATGGTGAACACACGTTTAACGCTGCCTTTAGCTCTGCCAATGACTACCGGAACCCCTTCTTTGATAATGCCTGCTTTTTCTTTGGCTATTTTTGTCAGGGTATTCCCTAGATATTGCATGTGGTCAAAACTGATATTAGTGATGACACATAAATCGGGGTGAATGATGTTGGTGCAATCCAAACGTCCGCCCATTCCTACTTCGATAACGGCTACGTCTACTTTCTGGTCCGCAAAGTAGCGGAACGCCATGGCGGTAGTCAGTTCAAAAAACGAAGGATGGAGCGGTTCGAAGAATGAGCGGTGCTCTTCTACGAAGTTGACTACATATTCTTCCGGCATCATTTCTCCGTTGATGCGGATGCGTTCGCGGAAGTCGACCAAATGGGGGGAAGTGAATAAGCCTACCCGGTACCCTGCGGACTGTAATACGGCTGCGATAGTATGTGAGCAGGAACCCTTTCCATTGGTTCCGGCGATATGTATCGTTTTGAATTGTTGATGGGGATGCCCGAAATGTTCGTCTAATCGATGAGTAGTCTCTAAACCTGGCTTATATGCTTTGCTTCCTATTTGTTGAAACATTGGCGCACTCTCATATAAGTACTTTAAAGTGTTCTGATAGTCCATGTTTTATAATATTTAACTTCGGGCAATCTTTATTGCCCGCTAATTTGTTTATCTTTAGAACCGTCAATCTAACCGTAAATGCGGGGATTGGCGAATGAGATTGCAAATATCAACATTTAAATCTAAGAAATCATGGGAACTAAGAAAAATTTTGTGTTAGACACAAATGTTATTCTTCACGACTACAATTGCTTGAAGAATTTTCAGGAAAATGATATTTACCTCCCTCTTGTTGTACTCGAAGAACTGGATAAGTTCAAAAAAGGAAACGAGCAGATTAATTTCAATGCTCGTGAGTTCGTACGCGAATTGGATGTATTGACTAGCGACGAGCTTTTCTCCGAAGGAGTGAAGCTTGGCGAAGGATTGGGACGTCTGTTTGTGGTGACGAGCAATGTGCCGGCTACCAAAGTGTGGGAATCGTTTCCTATAAAGAAACCCGACCATTTGATTTTGGCGGCAACCGAATACCTGACCGACAAGTATCCGAAAATGAAATCTATCTTAGTGACCAAAGATGTGAATCTGCGCATGAAAGCCCGTTCTATTGGATTGCTTTGCGAGGATTATATTACGGATAAGGTGGTAAATGTAGATGTGTTCGAGAAATCTAATGAGATTTTTGAAAATGTAGATCCGGCATTGATCGACCGTATTTATTCTTCAAAAGAAGGCATTGACTTGAGTGAATTCGATTTTAAGGATTTGATTCATCCCAATGAATGTTTTGTGTTGAAGAGTGACCGGAACAGTGTACTGGCACGCTACAATCCTTTCACACATTCTATTATCCGCGTGATGAAGGGTAAGAATTATGGAATCGAACCCCGGAATGCGGAACAGAGTTTTGCTTTTGAGATCCTGAATGATCCGAATATCAAACTGGTAGCTCTGACAGGAAAAGCAGGAACAGGTAAGACTTTGCTGGCTTTGGCTGCTGCGTTGGGTAAACTGACCGATTACAAACAGATTTTGCTGGCACGTCCTGTTGTAGCGCTTTCTAATAAAGACATAGGTTTCCTTCCGGGAGATGCACAAGAGAAAGTAGCTCCTTATATGCAGCCGTTGTTTGATAACCTGAACGTCATAAAACGTCAGTTTGCTACGAACTCTACCGAAGTGAAGCGGATAGAAGATATGCAGAAAAGCGAACAGCTGGTGATTGAAGCTCTGGCATTTATTCGTGGTCGTAGTTTGAGCGAAATGTATTGCATCATTGACGAAGCGCAGAATCTGACCCCAAATGAAATAAAGACAATCATCACCCGTGCAGGCGAAGGTACGAAGATGGTATTTACGGGAGATATCCAGCAGATTGACCAACCTTATCTGGATAGTCAGTCCAATGGCTTGGTATATATGATTGATCGTATGAAAGACCAGAATATCTTTGCACACGTCAATTTGCTGAAAGGTGAACGAAGTGAATTGAGTGAACTGGCAAGCAACCTGCTGTAGGAAATGAAGAATGAAAAATGAAGAATGAAGAATAAGCTGCGCTATTATGCTGCATAGAAAATTCTTCATTCTTCATTTTTCATTCTTCATTTGCTTTATTCTTTCTTTCCGAAATATTTAAGGAATTGTGTACGTTCAAATGTATTGACGCCTTTAATATCTTTGATATTCAGTTTGCCTTTGAATTGAGCTATATTTTCGAATCCTTTGCGTTCCATCCATGCAGAGAGGAAGCGGTTGGCTTCTCCAATAAATGCGTTTGTATTCAGATAGACTGCGCTACATACTTCTACGGCTGAAGCACCGGCAAGGATCGCTTTCACTACTGATTCAGCGTTGGCAACACCACCGGAAGCTGCATAGTCGATCTTATCTACTACTGCAGATGCAATTCCAATCCAGCGGAGCGGATTGGCGAGGTCGGAAGCATTGCTGAATATTTCTCCTGAAATATGCTCCAACTTTTCGATGTTGATGTCCGGCTGATAGAAGCGGTTGAAGAGAACAACTGCGGCTGCACCGTTGGCATACAACTGATCGATTAATACCACAGGATTGGTCAGGTTATCACCCAGCTTCATGATAACGGGAATGTTAACCGTCTGCTTGATGCGGCGGAGAATGTCGATGTGGCGTTGTTCGAATGAACCGTATGTATATTGCAGTTCTGATTGCAAGGCGAGGATATTGATTTCCAATGCGTCGGCACCAGCCTCTTCAATCTTCTTTGCAAAATCAATCCATTCGGAATCAGTGTAGCAGTTGATGCTGGCAATGATAGGAATGGGGCATACCTTTTTGCTTTCTTTTATTAAAGTCAGGTATTCAGATAACTTGTGCTCACGGATATATTCTTCCAGATAGTCACTGGCTTCGGGATAGAATGCCGGGTCTTTCAGTTGATCTGCTTCCAGCATGATCTGTTCCTCAAACAGTGATTTCAGAACGATAGCACCGGCACCATCTTCGGCCAATTTTTTGTTTTTGCCGACACTGTTGGTCAGCCCTGAGCTACTGATGATGATAGGGTTTCTAAGAGAAAGCCCTGCGAAAGTAGTTTTTAAATCGGTCATAGCAATATGTTTTTTAATACTTAATCAATAATTTCTTTCTCCGAAAATTTTGCTTCCTACTCGTACCAGCGTACTTCCTGCGGCAATGGCTTCGTGATAGTCATGTGACATTCCCATTGATAGTTCGCAGAAAGTATCAGAGTGGGTGAACCAAGTTGTTTTTATCTCGTTAAAGAGTCTATTTAGTGAACAAAATTCCCGGTTGATTTGTTCAATACAATCGGTGTTGCTGGCCATACCCATTAATCCGCGGATGCGTACATGAGTCAGCTCTTTCCATTCTCCGACATTCAGCATCTCTTTACATTCTTCGGGACTGAAACCAAATTTGGTTTCTTCCTGCGCAACGTGAATCTGCAACAGGCAGTTCACAGTACGTCCGGCCTTGACAGCTTGTTTGTTGACTTCGGCCAGTAGTTTATAACTATCAATTCCATGAATCATCGCTACGTATGGTATCATGTATTTGATTTTATTCGTTTGCAGGTGCCCGATAAAATGCCATTCGATATCTTTCGGCAAACTTTCGTATTTAGCTGTCATTTCCTGCACTTTGCTTTCTCCAAAAATACGCTGTCCCGCCTGATATGCTTCTTCTATCGCTTCATTGGGATGGAATTTTGAGACAGCAACCAGCCGGACTCCTTGAGGGAGTTCGGCCAGCACTTGCTTTAAATTGTCAGCAATACTCATTGTTACTTATGCTTTTGACGGATCAAATTCCGGTTTGTCATTCGGTTCGGCGCTGTAAGGATATACATCCATGAGCGGAGTTTCGGATACCATACCGATCTGATAATCTGCCATGGTTCCTTTCATGCCCTCATCCAGCTTTTTCACTGCATCACGCAAGTCGGCAGCTTGTACCAATACTTGAGTGGAAGTCTTTTTTTCCGCACCGCTTTTTTCATCGAGCGTGATAAAAATAAGTTTGCATTTGAACCAGCGGTCGGCACTTTCTTCGTCACTGGGGAATAATTCGCTATAGTTGGCACGTTTGATGTCCGAAACGGTAAATTCTCCGGAGATAAACGGAGTCATTTCTTCGATAATCCGTGCTTCTGCTTCTGTAAAACTGAGTGCATCAACAAGATAAGGTTCAGTTACTTTCTTCTGCATTCCGTTTTCCATTACTTTCTCATAACGGATCTTGCACTCAAACCATGTATGCATTGCCATAATTTTCTTCCTTTTTAATTAATTGATTCATGTAAATTGCCTACAAAGATAAACAAAATACCAAAGTAAGTGCCGAAAGATTTTTATTTTCTTTTATGCAGATTTTTTAGTTCAAATGAAAGCATGACACGGAAAAGTCCGATGATGAGGAAAGTAAAAGAAATCATGTAGACTGCGTAGAGTGCTCCTATAGCGGGTTGCCATAATATTAAAAGGGAACACAGAATGGCAAGGATACCGAAAGCCATGTACCAGCCCCAGTCGCGGGTTCCGTAACGTTTCAAGTCGATGGAATAGCCGGTGGAGGAGAAGCCGCGGAACATAAGCCAGAAGGCTATGATAAAAGGAATGACTTCCATGCTGACCATTGGGTAGGCAATCAGGTAGATACCCAGAACAAGGTCGATCAGTCCGCCTACGATATACCATCCCCAGCTCGGGACACCTTTCCGGTTGCTAAAAGCGAAGATAATTTCTAAAATACCGCTTATCAACATCGATACGCTGAAAATGATACTTAAAGCTACATAGGTGCTCACGGGTGAGAACATGAGCCAAAGGGCTACAATGATATACACGATTCCCAAAAGAAGAGAGGTCCACCAATTTTTTACTGAATGTTGAATCTCATTGAATACAGTTTCCATACATTTTATATTTTAAATTGAATACTAGGGTGATTTCGTTGTGGAATAACAAATTCAATTTAGAAAAGGTTTTCCGTGAACATATTTGGGGGAATCGTTGTTTCCTATATAAAGTAAATTTTAAATATAGATGCATTATGGCAACAACAAATTTCAAAGGACAACCGGTGAAACTAATCGGTGAATTTATACAAGTAGGTAAGGTAGCTCCTGACTTCGAGCTGGTAAAAACAGATTTATCTTCTTTCTCTCTGAAAGATTTAAATGGTAAAAATGTGATTTTAAATATTTTCCCCAGTCTGGATACCAGCGTATGTGCAACCTCTGTACGTAAGTTTAATAAGATGGCTGCCGGACTGAAAGATACGGTAGTATTGGCTATCTCTAAGGACCTTCCTTTTGCGCACGGTCGTTTCTGTACAACGGAAGGTATTGAAAATGTAATTCCACTGTCTGATTTCCGCTTCTCTGATTTCGACGAAAGTTACGGAGTGCGTATGGCAGATGGTCCGTTGGCAGGACTTTTGGCCCGTGCGGTAGTTGTGATTGGCAAGGATGGCAAGATTGCTTATACGGAACTTGTTCCTGAAATCACCCAGGAGCCTGATTATGATAAAGCCTTAGCTGCTGTAAAGTAATATAGAATATGGAGTATTAAGTATTAGGTATTAACTATTAGTTGCAGCTAATAAACGAATACGGCTAATACTTAATACTGCTCTTATCTTAAAGATTTTGACCTAATGGGAACTGGTAAAAAGGCTTGGTAAACTGCCAAGGCTCCGTTCTTGTTAGGTTGTGTTTTTTCTACACTAAACCTCAACTATCATGAACAAGATGAAAACTCTATTCATCACCCTGCTATGTATGGGTGCTGGAACCCTGTCGGCTCAAACTGCCGATAGTACACAAACTTCTCCCTGGACAAAAGAAGGATTTGCCGGACTGAAACTGACACAGGTGAGCCTGACTAACTGGGCTGCCGGAGGTGATAACTCTGTTGCCTTTGACTTGCAGGGCACTTATCAGATTAATTATAAGAAAGGAAAACATCTGTGGAATAATCGTATCGAACTGGCTTATGGATTGAATAAGACTGGTGACGACGGAACCAGGAAGGCTAATGATAAGATTTATTTGAATACGAATTATGGCTATGCTATTGCCAAAAGTTGGTATGCCAGCGCATTCGCCACTTTCCAGACGCAGTTCTCTCCCGGATATGACTATTCCGTCAATAAGGATGTTGCTATCTCCGAATTTATGGCTCCCGCTTATTTGACTACCGGTTTGGGCTTTACCTATGATCCGGGTAAGATATTTACCGTTGTATTGTCTCCTGCTGCATGGCGCGGAACATTTGTTCTCAATGACCGTCTCTCGGACGAAGGAGCCTATGGAGTGGATCCGGGCAAACACCTGTTATCCAGTTTCGGTGCTAACTTGAAAGGGGAAGCCAAATATGAATTTTTGAAGAATATGACAGTATATTCGCGTTTGGATTTATATTCCGATTATCTGCACAAGCCATTGAACATAGATGTGAACTGGGAAGTGCAAATAAATATGATTATCAATAAATGGTTTTCAACCACGCTCACTACTAACCTGATGTATGACGATGATGTGAAGATTGTACAAAAGGATGGTACCAAAGGATCTCGTGTACAATTTAAAGAGATCTTGGGAGTGGGAGTCCAATTCAATTTCTAAGGATTGGTTTTTAAGTATTAGGTATTAAGTATTAGTCATGGTAATACTTAATACCTAATACTTAATACTTATTTTTTCTTCTTCTTCAGTCCCTTATAAGCTAGGAATCCGATGACCAATACCACCACTGCTATAATGACATAGCCGATTTCGTGGCTGTATGTGGTTGCCATTACATAGACGTCATTAGTGGTTTTGAGGTCTGTAAACCGGTAGATCAGGTATCCGAGTAGAGCCAATATACTGTTCCATATCGCAGCGCCGAGAGTGGTGTAAAGTAGGAAAGGTCCTAATTTCATGCCGGCTAATCCTGCGGGAATACTGATAAGTTGGCGTACAGCCGGAATGAGACGGCCAAAGAAAGTGGAGGCTGCACCGTGCTTTCTGAAATATTCTTCTGCATGGTGTACCTTTTCTTCATCAATAAGGCACATGTGCCCTAAACGGCTGTTAGCGAATTTATAGACAATAGGACGACCCAGCCAACGCGCCAGGTAATAATTTACTAATGCACCGATATCTGCTCCTATGGTGGCAAATAGGACCACGAGAAAGATATTCATACTGTCGTCTGCCATAGCTTTCCATGCGGCAGGTGGCACTACGGCTTCCGAGGGGAAGGGAATAAAAGAACTTTCGATAGCCATAAAAATGGTGACTACCCAATAGTTCAAATTTTCTAATACCCATTTAAGAAGTTCTGCTACTGATTCCATGTTTTTTGAGGATAGAATTTATTAATCTGATTTATTTTTTTCCTTTCTTCTTTTTCTTATTCTCCTTTTTCATGCGTTCCCACACTTCTTTGAGAGTTCTTTCATCTTCCTCTCTATGTTCGGGACTATTTAACAGATCCAGAATCATATCTTCTTCCAGTGGATGTTCACATTCTTTGTTGTATTTAAAGAAGTTGTCGATTTCACCGTGCATGAGGCAAAGCACACTCAATTTCTCCGTCACATCTTCGTATTTCGGATTCATCTGGTACGCTTTTTCAAAGTATTCTTTGGCTTCTATCAGATAGTCACTTTCCGAATAAGCAGAGGCGATCATATACCACATTTCTATGTTAGAGTTAATCTCTATCGCTTTTTCGAAAGACAAGGCTGCTTCGTCTTCCAGCTCCTCTGCCAGATATAGTTTTCCCTCTGTCAGATAAATCAATCCTTCATTCGGGTTTATCTCTTTGGCTTTCTCGCAGAGCTGATGTGCTTCTTCATATCTTTCCAGATGGGACAGGGCGAAGGCTTTGCTGGTATATGTGTCTATTAATAGGACAGACTGTCTGTCTCCGTCTTCTTCAAAACGTGCGATTACTTTGTCGTAGTAGTCATCGGCTTTCTGCCATTCTTCTTTATTGCCGTAAGATATTCCCATGAACATATAACCCAGTTCGGGGGGGATGGATTTAAGCTCGATCGCTTTTTGGTAATTCTCGATGGCATCATCCGAATTGTTCAGATAGAAAAAACAATGCGCTTTATAAGCGTAGGCTTCTCCACACTGATCGTCGGCTGCCAACGCAAAATCACAGGCTTCGATGGCCTTGTCTATTTGTTCCTGAACAAAGTAACATTTCACCAGTCCCATCCAGTAGGAAGGGTTGAAAGGGGATTTGTCGATGAGTTTGTTGTAATAGATGATGGCCGATTCTACTTGGTGGGTCGATGCCAGATAATCGGCTGTGAGGGCCATATATTCTTCATCTTCGGCATAACGCGATTTACCTCGGTCGAGCCATTCTTTGGCTGCATCCGGGTATCCCATGTCCAGATAGAGAAATACGACATCAATGATTGTTTCCAGTTCGTCGGCATCCGCTATCGTACTTAATAGCCATTGGGCTTCTTCCAGTTTTCCTCCATTCAGCAATAGTTCGGCTTTCAGCAGTTTCACTTCCGAGTCAAAATCTTCGGTGATGGAATCTGCTACTTTCTTTGCTTTTTGCAGTTTTTGGGTGTCCAGGTAGAGATAGGCTTGTTCGATGAGTAAAGCTGTATTTCCCGGATGTATCTTAAGTCCGTAGGTGATTACTTCTTGTGCTTCTTCAAATTTCCGTTCGGAGGCATACCAGTCGGCGATGTCGGCCAGTTGGTCAGCATCCAGATAAAGTTGTCGGTTTTCTGCTTTTGCTTCTTCGTAGTTTGTGATAAGTGTGGCTAGTTGCTTTTTGGCTGATGGTGAGTTCTTTCTACCCATTTTTATTAATTTTGTTCACCACAGATTACACGGATTAACACAGATTTTTATTCTTTATTTCTCTAATCTGTGTTAATCCGTGTAATCTGTGGTGAAAGGTTATTTATTAATCTTCCCCCACGTATCTTTCAACCCTACTGTGCGGTTGAAAATCAGTTTTTCCGGGGTTGATTCTTTGTCGATATTAAAGTAACCGATCCGTTGGAACTGCAGGTAGGAGAGTGTAGGCAGGGTAGCTGCGAACTTCTCTATGTAGCAGTTGGGCAGAACTTTCAATGAGTCCGGATTGATGATTTCTTTCATGGCTTCCAGTGCTTCGCAATTTTTAGCTTCGCGGATGGCAGCCAGTTCGTCGCGTGGGTTTTCCACTTTCCACAGGCGGTCGTACAAACGTACTTCTGCTTGCAGGCAGTGATTGCAGCTTACCCAATGGAGCGTGCCTTTCACCTTACGGTTTGCGTCCGGCATACCGCTACGGGTATTAGCGTCATATTCACAATATACCTCTGTTATTACGCCGTTTTCGTCTTTCTTGCAACCGGTGCATTTTACGATATAGGCATTTTTGAGGCGTACTTCCTGTCCCGGTGTCATGCGGAAATATTTCTTGGGAGCGTCTTCCATGAAGTCTTCACGTTCCATCCACAGTTCACGGCTGAATTCGATCAGGTGGCTTCCTGCTTCCGGGTCTTCCGGGTTGTTGATTGCTTCCAGTTCTTCAACCTGTCCTTCCGGATAGTTGGTGATGATTAGTTTAACCGGGTTGATCACTGCCGATACACGGGTGGCACGGCTGTTCAGGTCGTCCCGAACGGAGCTTTCCAACAGGGCGATGTCGTTCAGGGCATCGTATGTGGTATATCCGATTTTATCAATAAATTTATGAATAGATTCCGGTGAATAACCGCGACGGCGGAAACCGCAGATAGTCGGCATACGGGGGTCGTCCCATCCGTTCACCAATCCTTCTTTTACCAGTGTGAGCAGGTTACGTTTGCTCATCAGGGTATAGCTTAGGTTCAGTTTGTTGAATTCAGTCTGACGAGGACGGTTGTCGTTCAGGTCTTTTCCTTCTTTCAGCCAGTCGATGAAGAGGTCATAAAGAGGACGGTGTACCACAAATTCGAGTGTACACAGTGAGTGAGTTACTCCTTCGAAGAAGTCACTCTGTCCGTGAGCGAAGTCATACATCGGATAAGCCTTCCAGGTAGTACCTGTACGGTGGTGCGGGTGTTTCACTACACGATAAATAATCGGATCGCGGAAGTGCATATTCGGGTTAGCCATGTCAATCTTGGCACGGAGCACCATGGCACCTTCTTCGATCTCGCCGCTATTCATTTTCTTAAAAAGTTCGAGGCTTTCTTCGATAGGACGGTTGCGGTAAGGGCTTTCCACACCCGGTTGGGTAGGAGTACCTTTTTGCTGTGCGATCAGTTCGGAGCTTTGTTCGTCAATATATGCTTTTCCCTCCTGAATCAGGCGGATAGCGAAGTCCCATAATTGTTGGAAGTAGTCGGAAGCGTAGTATTCGTTTCCCCACTGGTAGCCCAACCATTGAATGTCTTCTTTGATAGCTTCTACATATTCCACATCTTCCTTGGTCGGGTTTGTGTCGTCGAAACGAAGGTTACATACACCGCCGTGTTTTTCTGCGATGCCGAAATCAAGGCAAATAGCTTTGGCATGGCCAATGTGAAGGTAACCGTTAGGTTCGGGCGGGAAGCGTGTCTGCACTTTTCCACCATTTTTACCTTCTTTCAAGTCTTTCTCTACTGCCTGTTCAATAAAGTTCAAGCTTTTCTTTTCGCCTGCTTCTTCGTTTTTAATATCTGTCATAACGGTTAATGTTATCTGTATTTAGGCTACAAAAGTAGGACATTTTTTTTATTTAACCGGAATATAACCGCTCTTTTTTATAATGTCCTGTCCGTCGGACGAGAGAATAAACTGAATCAGGGGGGAGACTTGTTCCTTATTTTTTACATTGTAGTAGTAATAAAGCGGGCGCACGATGGGGTAGGTCTTATTGGTGGCGTTCTCTACCGTAGGCGTGGCATAGTGGGTGCCGTCGTATGATACGGAAAGCGTTTTGACACGGGGAGATACGTATGCCAGTCCGACATATCCGATGGCTCCTTTGGTTTGGCTGACAGACTGGATGATGGCACCCGTTGCCGGCATGGAAAGGCTGCTTGCCATGTAGTTTTTATTTTTCAGTACGCTCTCTTTGAAAAATTCGTAAGTACCGGACGATGTTTCGCGCGAGTAAACCACTATTTTGCGATCGTCTCCACCTACCTGTTTCCAGTTGTTTATCTTCCCCCGGAAAATATCTTCCAGTTGTTGACGGGTCAGTTGCTTTACCGGATTGGAGGGATGCACCACCACGGCAAGAGCATCGTAGGCTACAATCACTTCGTCTACTTCTTCTCCGGCTCCTTTTATTTTCATCTTTTCGCTGAACTTGATCGGGCGGGAAGCCATTGCGATGTCCGTTGTATGATCCATTAAAGCGGAGATACCTACACCGGTTCCGCCACCGGTCACTGTGACACGGGCCTCCGGGTGCTGGTTCATAAACCGCTCTGCTGTCTGTTGTGCGACAGGCAGTACCGTATCGCTACCTTTAATACGTTGTGCGTTGGCACCGAGCGAGAGTAAGGAAAGGGCGATTAATAAGTTTCTTCTCACTTTCATATTTCTTCGTTTTATTAACGTTGCAAATTAAGCAATCGGATATTACATTTTCATTTCATCCGGAGTGGAAATGATACTTGTAACACAAACGTAACATGATTGAAACATTTCCTTCAAACGTTAGTCACACCTCCTTAATAAAGAGATGCTTTCTTTGCATCAGAAATCATAGCAGGTATATGAAAAAGGTATTTGAAAAGATTATAGAAGGAATGTTGACTTGTAGCGGCTTTGTGACAAGTATTACTATTCTGCTGATTGTACTCTTCCTTTTCACTGAAGCTTTCGGACTGTTCAAGAGTAAAGTGATTGAAGAGGGATATGTGTTGGCGCTGAATAAGAGCAACAAGGTTAGCGTGTTGAGCCCCGCACAGATAAAAAATGTTTTTGACGAAGAGATTACAAACTGGAAGGAACTCGGTGGGGAAGATCTCCCTATTCGGGTTTTTCGTTTGGAAGATATAACGCAGTATTATACGGAAGAGGAGTTGGGACCTGCTTATGAATATGCAGGCGATAAGATTACGGAGCTGGTGGAGAAAACACCCGGCATCGTAGCTTTTGTTCCGCAGAAATTTATTGTTCATCCGGACGCGGTACATTTCATAGAGGATAACACTATTTCCGTAAAGGATGTATTTGCGGGTGCCGAATGGTTTCCTACGGCTACTCCGGCTGCTCAATTCGGCTTTTTGCCGTTGATTACCGGGACGTTGTGGGTGAGCCTGTTTGCCATCCTTTTTGCTTTGCCGTTCGGGCTGTCGGTTTCTATTTATATGTCTGAAGTGGCAAATCCGAAAGTGCGGAACTGGCTAAAACCGATTATCGAACTGTTGAGTGGTATTCCTTCCGTTGTTTATGGCTTTTTCGGATTAATTGTCATTGTTCCGTTGATTCAGAAATTGTTTGATCTTCCGGTAGGAGAGAGTGGCTTGGCGGGAAGTATCGTACTGGCCATTATGGCATTGCCTACTATTATAACGGTGACGGAAGACGCGATGCGCAACTGTCCGCGTGCGATGCGTGAGGCGAGTCTGGTATTGGGCGCTTCGCAATGGCAGACGATATATAAGGTAGTGATTCCTTATTCTATTTCGGGGATTACATCCGGTGTGGTACTTGGTATCGGACGTGCTATCGGGGAGACGATGGCAGTATTGATGGTGACGGGTAATGCGGCTGTGATTCCGACAACAATCCTTGAGCCTTTGCGTACCATTCCGGCTACGATTGCGGCCGAACTGGGAGAAGCTCCTGCAGGAGGACCTCACTATCAGGCGTTGTTCCTGTTGGGGGTCGTACTGTTCTTCATCACATTGATTATCAACTTTAGTGTGGAATATATTTCCTCTAAAGGATTAAAACGTAGCAAATAAGATGGAAATACGGAGTAATAATAAAGCTAAACACCGTTCGCAGAAAGTTGCTTTCGGGATTTTCCGGCTGTTGAGCCTTTGCATTGTACTGATATTGTTTGCAATTCTGGGATTTATCGTCTATAAAGGAATCGGCGCTATCAGTTGGGATTTTATCACTTCGGCTCCTACGGACGGGATGACAGGTGGCGGTATATGGCCGGCTATTGTCGGTACTTTCTATCTGATGGTGGGGAGTGCGCTGTTCGCCTTTCCGATAGGGGTGATGAGCGGAATTTATATGAATGAGTATGCGCCGAAAGGTAAGTTGGTACGCTTTATCCGGGTGATGACCAATAACTTGAGCGGTATTCCTTCCATCGTATTCGGATTGTTCGGTATGGCGCTGTTTGTCAATTATATGGGATTTGGTGATAGTATTTTGGCCGGTTCTTTGACATTAGGTTTGCTTTGCGTACCTTTGGTCATTCGGACAACGGAGGAAGCTCTGAAAGCCATTCCTGACAGTATGCGTGAAGGCAGCCGGGCCTTGGGGGCAACGAAGTTGCAGACGATCTGGCACGTCATTCTGCCGATGGGGATGCCGAACATTATCACAGGGTTGATTCTTGCCTTGGGACGTGTTTCGGGAGAGACGGCGCCGATTCTGTTTACTTGTGCCGCATACTTCCTGCCACAACTGCCAACGGGTATTTTTGATCAGTGTATGGCATTGCCTTATCATTTGTATGTGATTTCTACGAGTGGAACGGACATGGAGGCACAATTGCCGCTAGCTTATGGTACGGCATTGGTATTGATTATGATTATCCTGTTCGTGAATCTGCTGGCCAATGCATTGAGAAAGTATTTTGAGAAAAGAGTAAAAACAAACTAGATTAGTATATGGATACAGTGAAAATAGATACGCGCGATGTGAACTTTTGGTATGGAGATTTTCATGCATTGAAGGGTATCAGTATGCAGATTGAGGAAAAGTCGGTTGTCGCTTTTATCGGACCGTCCGGTTGCGGTAAGTCTACTTTCCTCCGGCTTTTCAACCGGATGAATGATTTGATTCCTGCTACCCGTTTGGAGGGAGAAATCCGTATCGACGGACATAATATATATGCGAAAGGGGTGGAAGTGGACGAACTCCGTAAGAATGTAGGAATGGTGTTCCAGCGTCCGAATCCTTTCCCGAAAAGTATATTCGAGAATGTGGCTTACGGACTTCGTGTGAACGGAATAAAAGATAATGCTTTCATTCGTCAGCGTGTGGAGGAAACGTTGAAAGGAGCGGCTCTTTGGGATGAGGTGAAAGATAAGTTGAAGGAGTCGGCTTATGCATTGTCCGGCGGACAGCAACAGCGGCTTTGTATCGCCCGTGCGATGGCTGTCTCTCCTTCGGTATTGCTGATGGATGAGCCTGCGTCTGCACTCGACCCTATTTCTACGGCTAAGGTGGAGGAGTTGATCCATGAATTGAAGAGGGATTATACGATTGTAATCGTTACGCATAATATGCAGCAGGCAGCCCGTGTCAGTGATAAGACGGCGTTTTTCTATATGGGCGAAATGGTGGAATTCGATCAGACGAAAAGGATATTCACCAATCCGGAGAAAGAGGCTACCCAGAATTACATAACGGGACGCTTCGGGTAATTCGTGAAATCCGTGCCTGAAATTTATTTCTGAAATGTCATTCGCAAAATATTAATCATTTATATATAATAGACTATGGTAAAGTTTATAGAATCGGAACTTATCCTATTGAAGAAGGAAATTGATGAAATGTGGACCTTGGTGTACAACCAGCTTGACCGTGCCGGAGAGGCTGTGTTGACCCTCGACAAGGAGTTGGCTCAACAAGTGATGGTTCGTGAGCGTCGGGTGAATGCTTTTGAATTGAAGATAGATAGCGATGTGGAAGATATTATCGCATTATATAATCCGGTGGCGATTGACCTCCGTTTTGTATTGGCTATGCTGAAGATCAATACGAATCTGGAACGCTTGGGCGACTTTGCGGAAGGTATTGCCCGCTTTGTACTTCGTTGCAAAGAGCCGGTGTTGGATGCGGAATTATTGAACCGTCTTCGTCTGGCAGAGATGCAGGCAGAAGTGTTGTCGATGCTGGAACTGGCGAAGCGTGCCTTGAATGAAGAAAGCAATGATTTGGCAGCGGGAGTGTTTGCCAAGGATAATTTGCTGGATGAAATCAATGCGGATGCGACAGGTATTCTTTCTGACTATATCATCGAACATCCGGAAGCTGTACATACCTGCGTAGATTTGGTCAGTGTGTTCCGTAAACTGGAACGTTCGGGAGACCATATTACCAATATTGCCGAGGAGATTGTTTTCTTCATTGACGCCAAAGTGTTAAAACATCGTGGAAAAACGGACGAAAACTACCCGGAAAAGTAATTTTTTGCGGATTTTTAAACAGAAATTAGGGCTCCTTAAAAAATTATCCTATATTTGTCACCTATAACGGACAAGTTACAGGAGATTTTGCTTCAAATGATAATAAATCCAAAGAATTTTCAAAAAGATGTTATATGACATGTTTTATAATTTGGATAGTATCGGTAAAACCGCCTATATTTGCACCGTTATCCTGAAAACAATCTTTTTACCTTAAAAAAAAACTAATACCTATTGAAAACTGAAAAATGGAGCTTTGTGAAAAGCCCCATTTTTTTTTGCTCTTATTTTTTAAGCTCCTTTCTAATTCGTATCTTTGACCCTTGCATTAAGAGAGTATTCTCAATCTTAAAATAGTAAGTAGTAAATCGTAAAATAGTAAATGAAATTATGTTTTCTGGAATCGTAGAAGAATATGCTACTTTGGTAGCACTGGTGAAAGACCAGGAGAATATACACTTTACATTTAAGTGTTCGTTTGTGAATGAGTTGAAAATCGACCAGAGTATTTCTCACAATGGTGTGTGTCTGACAGTGGTGACTCTGACAGATGATACGTATACGGTGACTGCCATGAAAGAAACATTGGAACGCTCTAATCTCGGTTTGCTGAAAGTGGGGGATAAGGTGAATGTTGAGCGTAGCATGATGATGAATGGCCGGTTGGACGGACATATTGTTCAGGGACATGTAGACCAGGCCGCTACTTGTATTGATATTAAGGATGCGGAAGGTAGTTGGTATTTTACCTTCCAATATGCGTTTGATAAGGAAATGGCGAAACGTGGATATATCACGGTGGATAAAGGTTCGGTAACTGTGAACGGTGTTAGTCTGACGGTATGTAATCCGACCGATGATACTTTCCAGGTAGCTATCATTCCTTATACGTATGAGCATACAAACTTCCATACGTTTGAGATTGGCAGTGTGGTAAATATTGAATTCGATATTATCGGTAAGTATATCAGCCGGATGATTCAATATAAATAGTTGGCTGTCGCGAAAGCGAATTTCAATCGTAAATCATAAAATCGCAATCTTATGGATTTTCTTCAATTGGTACAGGCTCGTCAAAGCGACCGTTCGTATGATAAGGAGCGTCCGGTGGAGCCGGAAAAGTTGGAACGGATACTTGAAGCTGCTCGTTTAGCGCCTTCGGCCTGTAATGCGCAGCCTTGGAAGTTTGTAGTCATCACGGATAAGGAACTGGCTCAAAAAGCGGGGAAAGCTGCTGCTGGTTTGGGGATGAATAAGTTTGCTAAAGATGCTCCCGTGCATATTCTGGTGGTAGAGGAATCTGCTAATATTACCTCTCTGCTTGGTGGAAAGGTGAAAGGCAAGCATTTTCCATTGATCGACATTGGAATAGTTGCTGCTCATATTGCTTTGGCGGCTGAAGCCGAAGGACTGGGCTCTTGTATTCTGGGTTGGTTTGATGAAAAAGAAATGAAACAGCTTGCCGGTATCCCTGCTTCCAAACGTTTATTGCTGGATATTGTCATTGGCTATCCGGCAAAGGAAAAACGCAAAAAGATGAGGAAGCCGAAAGAAAAGGTGGTTTCATACAACCGTTATTGATTGAAAAATAATTATATTCTTAGTTCTTTAGGATAAGCATATAACCGAAAGCATCGTTGGTTTTAAAGGAAGAGTCCGTTCCTTTTAAACCAACGATGCTTTCCTTTTAAAGGAACGGACTGTTTGTTTAAAACCAAAAGTGTTTCTTCTAAAGTGTTGATATATAACTTATTATTAATGCCGCTGAATAAGCGGTATTAATAATGTAGTATTTATTTCTTTTTTGACAAATCCTTCAGCAAATAGTCTACTGCCGCTTTCAGTTGGGCGTCTTCTCCTTTCAGGCTGGCTTCGGACTTATTATAGATAAGAATATCAGGTTGTAAAGTCTGATTTTCGAGATCGTTGCACTGCTTGCTTCCTTTTCCTTATAAATCTTTCAGTAATACTTTACTTGCTTTTTTATAGTATTCTTCTCTGGATTCGGTCAGCACTTTCCATTCGTCGTTGAATTCTTCGTCTTTATCAATTTTGAAATTCTCGGAACCGTATGTATCCAAACGATCCAATAAGATGGCTACATTCAATTGATTGATATCCATTGACGGTTGATAGCCGATCTCTTCGCTTTTTTCGTCGGTGACTACCTCGTGAATCAATTCTATTTCCTGCAACTGATAAAGCACCTGATTGGTTAGTCGGATGGGAATCTGATGCTCTTCCGAGATTTCTGCAGCCGTATAGGGAGGTTCGTTCTTCTCAAACCGTTTGGCTATGAGCGACATAATCAGGATGGATATAAAGTCTCGGTATCGTCTGCTGATATTCCGGGTATCCTGGTCAAAACTAAAACTACGGATATTTTGCCCGGCATACGTCAATTCGGCTCCGAATAAACAGATTGTCCAAGATATTTGCAGCCAAAGCAGAAATAAAGGAAGTGCGGCAAAACTACCGTAAATGGCGTTGTACTTTGATACCCACAACTGGCTGTTGATATACAGGAATTGAAAAGCCTGATAAGCAGACCCCGCCAGAATGCCTGCAATGAGCGCGTGTTTGAATTTTACTTTTGTATTCGGCATGAAGATATACAGCCCTGTGAACATCAGCCATGTCAGGACGAAAGGGATAAGCCGTATCATGAATTTCATAATAGGAGCAAGCAGGACGAAATCATCCATCTGTTTGAGAATGGTGCTCATAAACAGAGAAAGTCCTCCGGATACTACAATCAGAATCGGCATCAACAGGAACATAGAAAAGTAATCCGTAATCTTGCGATACATGGACCGTGCTTTTTTTACTTCCCAAATACGGTTGAAGGTGATTTCAATATTGCTGACCAGATTGATAACCGTCCATAACAACATGACCAAACCAACTCCAATGAAAATACCCCCTTTGGTTTGTGAAAGATAGGAGTTGACAAATGAGAGAATGGCCTCTGTTGTTTCTATATTTCCTCCGAAACCATTGCGGAACTGATGTTCCATCAGGTTGTCGAATCCAAAACCGCGTGCCACGGCAAACAGGATGGCAAGTATCGGTACAATGGCGAGCAATGTGCTATATGTCAGTGCGGAAGCTTTATTAGCCATTCGGTCTTTGGTAAACCGGTTGATACAAAGATAGATGGTCTTTATAATATTGTAGAGTGAGAACTTGGTTCGGGTCACTTCATCTTCCGTAATGCGCCAGATGTCATACGTAAGAAACTTCCATATATCGGTGATTTTCTTCTTCATAGTTCAACGGATAATTAAAAGAAAAAGCAGTCAGCCTATAAGCCGAGTTCTGTACCTTATATAAAACAAGGTGCCTGTCATTTATCTGAGTGGCGTGTCACCACGACACTTTAGCGGTCTACCCTCCGACATGGAGCGAGCAACTCTCATAACGCCGGTTTACATGACCTTACAACTCCTAAGACGTACAGCCCGACATGTCACCATGCGGCTGGTGGGCTCTTACCCCACCTTCTCACCCTTACCTCTCCCCGAAAGGAGCGGCGGTTGTTTTCTTCTACGTTACTCTACCCTCACGGACAGCTTTCTGTTAGGAAGTAGGATGCTCTATGTTGCCCGGACTTTCCTCCTGCACGAAACGTGCACGCGACAGACCGGCCAACTGCTTTAGACTGCAAAAATACGTCATTTATTTTGTTTTAGCCAAAGAAAGTAGCACAAATAGAAATAATTTCTACCTTTGCTATTATTAAAATGAATTTCAATGAAGAAGAATATCCTCCTTTTCTCTTGTTTTCTGGTGATTGCGGCAGTCAGCCTGAAAGCACAGGAAATACGTCCCATGCCTGCCGATTCAGCTTATGGGGTAGTGCATATCTCTGTTTGCAATTTGCGCGAAGAAGGCAAATTTACTTCCGGCATGAGTACGCAGGCATTGTTGGGGATGCCGGTCAAAGTACTTCAATATACCGGTTGGTACGAGATACAAACGCCGGATGATTATACCGGATGGGTACACCGGATGGTGATTACCCCCATGTCGAAGGAACGTTATGATGAGTGGAACCGGGCGGAAAAGATAGTGGTTACTTCGCACTATGGATTTGCGTATGAAGAACCGGATGAAAGTTCTCAACCTGTGTCCGACGTGGTTGCAGGCAATCGTCTGAAGTGGGAGGGAAGCAAAGGTCATTTCTACAAAGTATCTTATCCCGACGGTCGGAAAGCATACATCTCTAAATCTATTTCTCAACCGGAAACAAAATGGAGGGCTTCATTGAAACAAGATGTTGAAAGTATCATTGCGACTGCTTATTCGATGATGGGAATTCCTTATCTGTGGGCAGGAACCTCTTCCAAAGGAGTAGATTGTAGCGGCTTGGTACGTACCGTGCTTTTTATGCATGATATTATTATTCCAAGAGATGCGTCTCAACAGGCTTATGTGGGCGAACATATTGAGATTGCTCCTGATTTTGCCAATGTACAACGGGGGGATTTAGTGTTTTTCGGCCGTAAAGCAACTGCGGAGCGTAAAGAAGGAATCTCTCACGTTGGTATTTACCTTGGTAATAAACAGTTTATCCACGCTTTGGGCGATGTACACATCAGTAGTATGAACCCTGCGGATAAGAACTATGACGAGTTCAACACGAAACGTCTACTTTTTGCCGTTCGCTTCCTACCTTATATTAATAAGGAGAAGGGAATGAATACTACGGATAATAATCCTTATTATAAATAGTTGATAAATGATGTTTGATAGTTATTGTGAGTATTTTGTATAAATATCTATCATCTATTATCTGTCACTTATCATTTGTAATTTATCATCTATTAAAGCATGCAGAACAGAAGAGATTTTTTGAAAACAGCGACTTTGGCTGCTTTGGGTTCAGGGTTAGTGGTCCGTCAGACATTAGCCGGAGAATCATCGCTTTCTAACGTCTATATAAATAAGCTCGGTTTGGGAGGAAAGATGAAAATGAGCTTTTTCCCTTATGAATTGAAGTTGAAGCATGTGTTTACGGTTGCCACATATTCACGCACAACGACTCCTGATGTACAGGTGGAAATAGAATATGAAGGAATAACGGGGTACGGAGAGGCCTCTATGCCTCCTTATTTGGGAGAGACGGTAGAATCGGTAATGAGTTTTCTGGGGAAAGTGAATCTGGAACAGTTTAGTGATCCTTTTCAGCTAGATGACATTTTGTCATACGTTGACAGCCTCTCGCCAAAAGACACGGCGGCGAAAGCTGCGGTAGATATCGCCCTTCATGATTTGGTGGGAAAACTGTTGGATGCTCCCTGGTATAAGATATGGGGATTGAACAAAGAAAAGACGCCTTCTACCACCTTCACGATAGGTATTGATACACCGGATGTGGTAAGGGAGAAAACAAAAGAGTGCGCCGATCAGTTTAATATATTAAAGGTAAAGCTGGGACGGGACAATGATAAGGAGATGATTGAAACCATCCGATCGGTAACGAATCTACCGATAGCGATAGATGCCAACCAAGGCTGGAAAGACCGTCAATACGCGCTTGATATGATTCATTGGCTGAAAGAAAAAGGCATTGTGATGATAGAACAGCCTATGCCGAAGGAGAAGCTAGACGACATTGCCTGGATAACGCAACAAAGTCCATTGCCGATATTTGCAGATGAATCGTTGCAGCGTTTGGGAGATGTAGCTGCTTTGAAAGACGCTTTCACGGGAATTAATATTAAGCTGATGAAATGTACCGGTATGCGTGAAGCATGGAAGATGGTAACATTGGCGCATGCGCTCGGTATGCGTGTGATGGTGGGTTGTATGACAGAGACCTCGTGTGCTATTTCAGCAGCTTCACAGTTCTCGCCATTAGTCGATTTTGCCGACCTGGATGGTAACTTGCTTATTTCTAATGATCGCTTTAAAGGGGTAGAAGTAGTGAAAGGAAAGATCACCTTAAATGATTTGCCCGGAATCGGTGTCATGAAAATCTGACTTTACTGAATGAATGTCAGAGTGTTAAAGCCATCTGACATACAACGAATGTAAATTTGTCAGGTGTTGTCGTTAACCGCTGTTAAGCTCCAAATATTCTCTGTTAAAAGTGGACAAAAAAGAGTGACAAGTAGAATAAGTGAACGATATTTGTTATTATTTTAACGTCGTAAAAGTTAAAACAATGTCGAATATTAACAATTTAAAGAATTATAAATCATGAAACAGACAACAAAGAACATTCTGGGAGTAGGAGCAATCATTCTTCTTAGCTCAGGAGTTGCAGGATTGACAACTTACAAATTGTTGCAATCTAACGAATCTGCAAAAGAAACATCTTTTAATGAGATGTTCAAGCAGAATCCCAATGTCAAATTGGCTGCTTTTGACGCTGTGAACGCTCAACCTGTTGATTTGACACAGGCTGCCGAGAATTCACTTCATGCTGTCGTACATATAAGGTCTACTCAAGAAGCTAAAACAAGAACTGTTCAGCAAGCGCCGGACATTTTCGATTTCTTTTTTGGTGATGGACGCGGACAGCAACGTCAGGTACAGTCTCAACCTCGTGTAGGTTTTGGTTCGGGAGTAATCATCTCGAAGGATGGATATATCGTAACGAATAATCATGTGATTGAAGGTGCGGATGAAATCAGTGTGAAACTGAATGATAACCGTGAGTTTAAGGGACGCGTGATTGGTACTGACCCTAGCACCGACCTTGCGCTGGTGAAAATTGAGGGTGATGATTTCCCGACTATTCCGGTGGGAGATTCCGAAGCGTTGAAAGTAGGAGAGTGGGTATTGGCAGTAGGTAACCCGTTCAATTTGAACTCTACTGTAACTGCCGGCATCGTAAGTGCAAAAGCCCGTTCTCTGGGAGTATATAATGGTGGTATAGAATCATTCATCCAGACGGATGCTGCCATCAACCAGGGTAACAGTGGTGGTGCACTGGTAAATGCCAAAGGTGAATTGGTTGGTATCAATTCAGTGCTTTCTTCTCCGACAGGTGCTTATGCAGGATACGGTTTTGCTATCCCGACCAGCATTATGACGAAAGTAATTGCCGACTTGAAACAATATGGAACAGTACAACGTGCATTGCTCGGTATTCGTGGTGGCTCTATCGGTAGCAGTTTGATGGACGACCGTCAACCGATTGACAAATCCGGTAAGACATTGGCAGATAAAGCTAAAGAACTGGGTGTTGTAGAAGGAGTATGGGTTTCTGAAATCGTAGAGAATGGTTCTGCTGCCGGAGCTGATATCAAAGTCGATGACGTAATTATCGGTGTGGATAATAAGAAAGTATCCAATATGGCTGACTTGCAGGAAGCACTTGCTAAACATCGTCCGGGTGATAAGGTGAAAGTAAAACTGATGCGCGATAAGAAGGAAAAGACCGTTGAAGTAACGTTGAAGAACGAGCAAGGTACTACCAAGATCGTGAAGGATGCAGGCATGGAAATCCTGGGAGCTGCTTTCAAAGAGTTGCCGGATGACTTGAAGAAGCAATTGAATCTAGGTTACGGTCTGCAAGTGACAGGAGTTTCTTCCGGTAAGATGTCAGATGCAGGAGTTCGTAAAGGCTTCATTATCCTGAAAGCTAATGACCAGCCGATGCGCAAAGTCAGCGATCTGGAAGAAGTAATGAAAGCTGCTGTTAAGTCTCCGAACCAGGTATTATTCCTGACCGGTGTGTTCCCATCAGGTAAACGCGGATATTTCGCTGTCGATCTGACTCAAGAGTAATATATAAAAATAAGGTAAGAAGATTGCAGGATAAGCTAATGAAATAGAAAAAGGATGCCGCCAATCAACTTGTCGGCATCTCTTTTTGTTTTATTAGATGAAAAATATAGTGTAAAAGTTACTTAATTTTGTATGTTAACAAATTATTTGTCGTAACTTTGCACTCCAAATCTGTTTTTAAAGAATGAGACAACTAAAGATTACCAAAAGTATCACTAACAGAGAGAGCGCTTCTCTTGATAAGTATTTGCAGGAAATCGGCCGTGAAGACCTGATTACTGTCGAGGAAGAAGTGGAACTCGCTCAACGCATTCGTAAGGGTGACCGTGTAGCATTGGAAAAATTGACACGTGCCAATCTTCGTTTCGTCGTATCTGTGGCTAAACAGTACCAGAACCAAGGTTTGAGTTTGCCTGACTTGATTAATGAAGGCAATTTAGGACTGATTAAGGCTGCCGAGAAATTTGATGAAACACGTGGATTTAAGTTCATTAGCTACGCTGTATGGTGGATTCGCCAGTCTATTCTGCAAGCATTGGCAGAGCAGTCGCGTATTGTTCGTCTCCCGTTGAATCAGGTAGGTTCGCTGAATAAGATCAGCAAAGCCTTCTCGAAGTTTGAACAGGAAAACGAGCGGCGTCCGTCTCCCGAGGAGTTGGCAGACGAACTGGAAATTCCGGTTGATAAAATCTCTGATACGCTGAAGGTATCCGGCCGTCATATTTCGGTGGATGCGCCTTTTGTGGAAGGGGAGGATAACAGCCTGTTGGATGTGTTGGTTAACGATGATTCGCCAATGGCGGACCGCTCTCTGGTTAATGAGTCTCTTGCGAGGGAAATTGATAGAGCTCTTTCTACGTTAACCGATAGAGAAAAAGAAATCATTCAGATGTTTTTCGGTATCGGACAGCAAGAAATGACATTGGAAGAAATCGGCGATAAATTTGGCCTCACACGTGAGCGCGTTCGTCAGATTAAAGAAAAAGCAATTAGAAGACTTAGACAAAGTAATCGTAGTAAATTGCTCAAATCTTACTTGGGATAAGTAAGGAATATCAGTTTCTGAAAGAAAAAAGAATTTGAGTCGCATAAGTCGCACTTTTCATATAGAAGAATGTACTTATGCGACTTTTTACATAAGCCCCATTCTATAATTCAATCTTGTGCTATGTGAGTTTTATGAAGAAATTTGTTCTAATATCATTTGTTCTGGTTGCTTTGGGAGCAGGGGTGATGGCATACGCAAGATATGCGACATTGTCTTCTGACACGGTGCCTGTTAAAATAGAGCAACGTTTGCGTGAAAAAGCGCAGGCGGGAAGGGCTTATTGTGATAAGAACGGGTATAATACAAATTATTGCTTTCTGGTAGATTTCAGTATTCATTCCGGTAAAAGGCGTTTCTTTGTATGGGATTTCAAGGGAGATTCTGTGAAGTATGCAAGTCTTTGTGCGCATGGATACGGGAAAAACAGTACGCTGTCCAAGCCTGTATTCAGTAATGTGGAAGGTAGTTATTGCTCTTCTTTAGGAAAATATAAAGTAGGGATACGGTCGTATAGTAAGTGGGGGATTAATGTTCATTATAAATTGCATGGATTGGAAGCAACGAATAACAATGCTTTCAAACGGTATATCGTGTTACATTCTTATACTCCGATGCCGGAAACGGAGGTGTATCCTTTGCATCTTCCATTAGGAATCAGTCAGGGGTGTCCTGTGATATCTGATGAGGTGATGAGGAAGGTTGACAGGCTGCTCAAGGCAGAAAAGAAACCTATATTGTTATGGATTTATGATTAAGAAATGCTATTTATTTGAGATAAATCGAGGTAGTCTCCTCTTTTTTGTTACCTTTGCGAAGTTAAAAATTATATGATATGAAATACGTAAAAATACTATTTGCAATTGCACTTGTGTTTACCATGTGCTCCGCTTTTTCTCTGAAAAAAGACCATTCTAAACCGGTTTATGCTTTTGGAATTTCTGCTTCATTTACGGATACGGTAGTCTATTTCACGGATATTCAGATATTAGATAGTGCGAAGGTTAGCAAAGAAGGGTTCTTGGCTCATCGTGAATTATATAGTTATCAGTTGAAAAATTATCTGGAGGATAACCAACTGCAGCAGAATAGTACATGTATGATTTACTTCTCGGAAAACAGAAAGAAGTTGGAAAAAGAAGCAACGAAGATTCTGAATAAATATAAGAAGAATAATAGAATGACGGTATCGCGGATTGATTCAGATAAATTCCACTTTACGAAACCGGAAGAGTAATAAGCAATAACTTAATTGTTAATATAATAAGAGATGCAGGTTTGCATCTCTTATTTTTTTATCTTTGTCCCTGTTATAAATGAGGAATATTATGAAAAAGATTAAAATATTATCGCTTTTGTTCTGTGTTGTAATGTTGGTGGCAGCTTGTCACGATGATGAAGAAGGCCCTATTATACCTCAACCACGTGAACAAGTTGGGCGCACTGTGTTGGTATATATTGTAGGTGATAATGGCGTTAATGAATTGTCTGATCTCTTTAAAACTAATTTTGAAGATATGAAAGAGGGTATGAAAGAGGTAGATTATTCAAAATGTAATTTAGTTGTTTATAGTGAAATGGTTAATGATGTTCCTCGTCTTGTTTCATTAAAAAAACAGAACGGAAAAGTGGTAGCAGACACTCTTTTTACCTATTCGGAACAGAATCCTTTGGCTAAAGAGGTTATGTCTTCTGTTATTTCTCAAGCGGTAAGTTATTTCCCGGCAGATAGTTATGGCTTTGTGTTTTTATCTCATAGTTCTTCATGGGTGCCGGCTACCAATGATGCGAATTCTCGTTCCATCGGGTACTATCGTAGAACTCAAATGAATATTCCGGATTTTCATGATGTATTGTTATCTTCTTTTCCTAGACCTTTGAAATTTATTCTGTTTGATTCATGTTCGATGCAGGCTGTGGAAGTAGCTTATGAACTACGTGATTGTGCTGAATATTTTATTGGTTCACCAACTGAGATTCCTGGTCCTGGGGCTCCTTATAGTGTAGTTGTGCCGGAGATGTTTACAGAGAATAATTTGGCTATAAATATAGCTAGTGCTTATTTCAATTATTATGAAAAGTTTTATACTGGCAAGGTACCATCGGTTAATACAAATTGGACGGGAGGAGTTGCAACATCTGTAATTAATAGTGCTGCTTTGGATCATTTAGCTATGGTTGTTAAAACTATTATTCCTAAATATATTCAAGATGCGGGAGTGGTGCAGCGTGATGATATACAGCTTTATGATTTTAGCAGTGATAAAGCAAATTATGATTTTGATAATTTGATTCAAAATTTAACAGGAGGAAAAGATAATGCTGATTATCAGTCATGGCGTCAAGCTTTTGATGAGGCTGTAATTTATAGGAAAACTACACCGAAAAATTATTCAGGAATTACTTATAGTATGTTTTCTATGGAAAAGGCGGAAGGGTTGTCCACTTATATACCTCGTGGAAGCTTTGACTCAAAAATGAATAATTTTTATCGAACATTACAATGGTATTCTGCTGCCGGTTGGGATGAGACTGGTTGGTAATTAAAAGTCTGTAATGTACTTGCATAAAGAGGGTATAGATGAACCGAACAAAGATTCTGTATGGGCTGCCAACACTATAATAACTCTTGATTTCAAGGCGGCGAAAGGAACGATAGTGCTTCTTTCTCGCTGAAACTGCAGGCGTTCCCCTCTGCAAAAAAACAAAGTTATGAACAGTGGGGCAGGGACAAAGGGTACAGTAGGGACACCACAATAATTTCTCACACACGTGCGCGCGTATAAATAAGGTGGAAAATAATGAAACGTGGGGAGAAGAAAGAGAGTACGGCGAAGAAGATGCTTCTACTATGACGATGAAGAAGTGTTGCCAGAATATAATCATTCTTTCGCCGACTTTAAGACTGCACTTCAACTTGTGAATCTCTCTACTGCCAAGCCACGCATATCCTGTTATTCCTTGCCCTTACAGAAATTAGCCATCTGATGAATGTTGATGAGAATTTCTTCTTTGGCAAATTGAGAGCAGGTTTCACCCGCACATAGGTATGGCAGTCGGCATGGGATAAAGGAAAATACTGCACTCGCCTGACTGAAACGCCTGCCCCAATGCATAGTGTTTATCAATGTAGATGATGAAGAGACTATTTTAGTACGTGCGCGCGGGTGTGTGTGAAGGGGTTCTCTGAAAAGTGGCCCTTCTGTACCCGCCCGTTATAAACAATGCAGTGATTTGTCAATGCTAAAGCGGTGCTTTACGAGTGCTAAAGCATAGCTTTACGTTCTCTAAAGCTATGCTTTTCTAAGCGCCTCTCTCAATGCTCTACTATTACCCTCACTTCCTTATCCGTCCCCACACTTTCCTAATCCTATCAAAAACATGTTCTACAACATCATTATCTTTCAGCGCTTTAGCATATTCTTTCAAAAAAACTTCGAAAAAATAGTTTAATATATTTGGATTGTATACGAAAAGGGCGTACTTTTGCACCCGCTTTCCAAGAGAAGAAAGCCTTGTAGAATTGACATAGTGAAAAAGCGAGATTGC
>NZ_JADPLO010000064.1:0-33750 GCF_015667765.1 Bacteroides sp. 1001302B_160321_D4
TGATAGGTCGTTTTCAAAGAACACTTGCCTAATCCTTGCCAAAGGGACGATTAAGATATAGCCTTGACTGGCGCACCATAGATATATTGACTAAAGCCTTTCTCAATCTGCTGCTTGATAAAGCTGTTCACCACAGCATAGGACTTTCCGCTGCCCGGCGTACCCAGTACGATGGTGGCACGGAACGGGTTTACCACATTGATATAGCCATTGTTCCACTTCTTCCTGTAGTAGAAACGTGTGGGCAGATTGACGGAATACCCGTTCTCCATGAGGCGGGTTTCCTGCATGAAGCTCTCGTTCTCGACATTGAACACGTCTTCCATGAGGTTGGTACGCAAAAGGCGGCTCATCCATGTGCCCGCCATGAGCAGGCAGACATAGCCCGCCGCCATCGAAGCGGTGTAAAGACCCGCAACCGCTTCCACCGGAAGCGGCAGGGACAGCACCCACCAGTTGCCGAAGAACAGCACCAGCCCCACGGCAAGTACCGCCCAGATCCGGCGCCAGGTGATTTTCTCCTCCTTGACACCCTTCGTGCCGAGGCACGAGAGCGCGAGCAGAAGAAGGGCAAAGAGCTTCGTGTAGAGAATGTGATGGAACAGTCCGGCGGTACGGTCGAAGTTTATCAGTACCCGGTCCACGACACCTATGCCGATGCCCCACAGCCTTACGGCTTCGTAACAATACCAGTAGAGGTGGATGACCACCAGAATAATGCTTACGGCACGGAGAAAATCCATGATTTTCGCCAGTGCTCTCAAATCGTCTTCCTGTTGTGACATAATCTGTTTCTGTTTTCAAGTGAATGACTGAATTATAATCCCTGTCCCTTGCGGCGTTTTTTCCGCCTGCGCCTGAGGTCGCGCTCGAAGGCGGCTTCTTCGGCCTGTGCGCCCGAAGCGTCGCCGCCGAGCAAGCCCAAGCCGGAGGAATACCCCTCGTTGTATTCCACGGCGGGACGGGTGTCGGGCTGCTGCCCGTCCACGGCGATGGTGAACGGTATGGGCGGAGTGCCGGCATACGGCAGGGTGAAATGCTCCTGCAAGGCATTGGCGGAAAACTCCCTGCCCAGACGAGAGCCGTTGAGCACGCAGCCCGTGCGGTGGTCGATGAAGGTCGCTCCGTAGATGCGCCCTTCTTCTGTGTGGCGGAACACCACATCCACACCTTTCGCTTTGAGCAGGGCGACAAACTCCTCGCGGCGGTATGTCCGGGCAAGCGCGGCGGCGACGGTCTTGCGGGTTATCTCCGCCAGACGCCTGTCGCGGATTTGTTCCTTGGAGTATTCAAACCTGCGCTGCACGGCTTCGTAACCGACGGACTTGCCGATGCGGGAAGCCTTGAAGGGAGTGCCGGTCCTGTTACCGGCATCATCAGTGGCGGAATAGACCATCCCGTGATACTCGCGCCCGTCCACCATGCCGCGGGCTTCCTCCACGGTGACGTTGTAGAGCGAGAGAAGGGCGCGGTATTCGCCCATCGTCTGGAACCTGTAGCCTGCCATGACCGCCTTGGCTACATTCGATACCTGCCGCTTGACATCGCCCTGCGATACGTCCACCCTGCGGAGCGGGTTGTCGGTACGGAGCCGGCGGCGGTCAGCCGGGTGAAGCCCGTACTTCTTTTCCAGCTCGGAGGTGATGCGCTTGCTGCGGCGGTGGATGAAGTCACGGTTAAGCCGCCTGCCCCGTTCGTCCACATTGACGGAAACGATGTGCAGGTGGTGGCGGCTGATGTCCTCGTGCTTGAACACGAGATAAGGCTGGTCGCCGTAGCCAAGCCTGTCGAGATACTCGCGTGCGAGCTGTTCCAGTTCCGTGTCGGTCAGACGGTCGTCGGGGTGCGGATTGAGGGAAATGTGGATGACCTTATTCCGAGTGCGCACCTGCTCCGGCATGAACCGCTTGAAGTCCTGCTCGGCACGTGCCACGTCCACATGTCCGCTGCCGTCGTCGAAAATCCGGTTTACGGCAAGGAGCCTGCCTTCGCCCTCATTCACTTTCAGGCCGTTGTAGGCGAGTGCGCCGTACAACGATGTTCCCATGCTTATCTTCGCGACCATCTTTCCTCAAACTCTTTTGAAAGTTCCATGACCTGCCGCGTCAGAGCGGCCAGTTCCTTCGTACATTGCTCCAGCTTGTAGAGCAATGCCATCGCCTTCTTTTCCGAGAAATGGCAGCGAAGCTCCCTGACCACCTGGTTGTAGTTGTTGCCGACCATTCGGTACTGCGCATGGAAAGCGGAGAGCTTCGTGCAGTAGTCCAGCAGCGTCCTGTCCGTGACCAGCACACGGAAGGGCTGTCCGAAGAAGTGCGCTTTCAGGAACACTGCCCTCGCGTACACGCCGGATTTCTCATACATGGCAAGAAACTTCTGCCATTCCTCATTGTCGAAGCGCACCATCACGCAGTGCGACTTGCGGCTCTCTTTCGGATGCCGCCCCCATTTAAGGGACGCTTCATCCCCGTTCTTTTTCTTGTTCATCTTTATTATGGATTTAGTGGTTCGTTTCACGGCACAAGCGCAGCTTCCGGCACGCATACCGCAGGTAGGAAACAGGCTTCCCGACTTCGGAGGGGAAGCCCTCCCCCACAAGGGGCAAGGTCGTTTCCGGGAGTAACCGGAAACCCTTTGAGTTACTCAAAGGACACCTTGCTGTGTCTTTAAGGACACAAGAATCCGTACACGACGGATTGGGGATAAACCTGCTATAACAACCCATAAAGGTATCGGTCGCCCGATACCCTTCGGCTGCCCAAAAGAAGGACGGAGCCGGGGGTACGATGTGCGCATCGGGAGCGTTGCCCTGCCGCTTGGGGGCAAAGGTACGGGGTAAAAACACACCGGGAAGTGGTTGAAAAACGCCACAAGCTACCGGAACGAAGCCAAATGCTGCCACGCAAGGGGGAAACGATACAGACCGGCGGATTTGTATATTCCTTTGCGGACAGAAACGATGAAGCAACAAGGCAAATAAATGGACATGGACGGAAACAGACATTTGAAAAGGCAGGTCCGCACGGACGGACAGACACACAGCTCCGCTGGCGTACTGACATACATACATACTGATGCACTGACGTACATACGTGCTGACGTACTGACGTACATACGTGCTGACGTACTGACGTATTGGCGTATGACAACACACCAGCGGAGACTCAAACCAAGACCTCCGTAGAAATGCGTGTATGCAAGAAAGTGCGCATACGCATATATACAGAGGCAGAGAAATGAACAGGCGGTGAAGCATACCGCCACAGTCATAAACCCACAACGATTAAAACATACAGAAAAATGAACAAGGAAACATTCGTTGCATTCGCAACACAGAAAGGCGGTGTCGGCAAATCGACCGTCACCGCGCTCGTAGCCAACTACATCCACAACGTGATGGGGATAGATGTCGCCGTGATAGACTGCGACGAGCCGCAGCACAGCATCGCCGGGCTGCGCGACAAGGAAACGGCACTTATCGAAAAGAACGACAGCCTGAAAGCCGTTGCCTGTGAACATTTCCGCAAGTCGGGGCGCAAGGGATTTCCCATCGTCCGAAGCAACGCCGTGCAAGCGCTGGACGATGCGGACAGCCTGCTGTCAGAGAAAGGATACCAGCCGGAAATCGTGTTCTTCGACCTGCCGGGCACGCTGAAAAGCGACGGAGTGATAAAGACGCTCTCGCAGATGGACTACATCTTCACGCCCGTCAGCGCCGACCGCTTCGTGGTGGAAAGCGCGTTGCAGTTCGTGATGATGTTCAACGACAACCTCGTCACCACCGGGCTTGCCAAGACGAAAGGCATATCCCTGTTCTGGACAATGGTGGACGGACGGGAAAAGACCGGGCTGTACGACCTGTACGGGAAGCTGTTCGCCGAAAACGACTTCCATGTCCTTGACACGAGGCTGCCCGACAGCAAGCGTTTCCGCCGCGAGCCGTCGGATGACCGCAAGTCGGTGTTCCGCTCGACCATCCTGCCGCCGGACGCCTCCATGCTGAAGGGAAGCCGTATCCGCGAGCTGTCGGAAGAGATATGTTCCATCATCAACGGATAAACCTCATGGCAAGCCGAAAATTGAATACGGAGGGCATAGACGAAAGCCTGCTGCTTGCCTCCATAGGAAAATCCCGTCAGATGGGCGGACCTCCGGCAAGGGAAGGAACGGACGAACCCGATGCCGGCAACGTACCGGAAGATGCGGTACAGCCCACGGAAGCTAAAGCACGGAGCGAACCCGCGAAAAGAAAGAAGCCTGACTACGGCTCGACCTTCCTCAAACGGAACGAGGTGAAACTCCGGCACTGCGTGTACATCAGCAAGGAGGCACACAGCATCGTTTCCAAGATAGTGAACACCATCGCCGACAAGGAAATAACCGTGGGCGGCTACATCGACACGGTGCTGATGCGCCACTTTGAGGAGAACAAGGACGAAATCAACGACCTGTACCGCCGCAACAGGGACAACCTGATTTGAAGAAAACATTGTATCACATAAAAAAGTAAAGACAAAATGAAACTGAACATCCAAATTTTCAAAAGAAAGCAGAGAGAGGAAGCCTATAAGGGCAAGTACCTGAACGGATGCAAGCCGGAAGGCACCGCACGGAAGGCGGTGTACATCAGCCGGGAGAAGCACAAGGCGGTCAGGCGCATAGCGGGCATGGCGGGAGAAAACGGGATGACCATATCCGGCTATACAGACCGCATCGTCACCGAACACCTTGAACACCACGGTACGGAGCCGGAGAGCCTGCACAGGAAGAAAAGCCACGATGTTGTCGGACAGATAGCGGTAAGCCTATGGTGACGCTGCTGCTAATCCTGATGATGGCGTGCAACCTGTGGGTACTGCTCTACCTGACATGGGAACGCAAGGAGTCACGAAAAGCTGACGGCAAGGACGGCATTGAACCGGCACGGGAACCGTTGCCCGATGTCATTGGAAAAAGCAGGTTCAGAATGCCGGAAATGAAGCCACAGGCTGCCACTCCGACGCCAAATGCTGCCACGGAAATGCAAAGCGAGGCGGTGGACGAAAAGGACGTTACCTTTGACGACGAAATGGAAACCGCCGGCAGCCACGCTGCGGAAACGAAGCCGTCGCGCCAAGTGCCCGACGAGGATCTGGACGAGGTTTTCAGGGACAACCGCGTCCACGACACGGACGGGGAACTTGAGGAAGAGCCGCCACAGGCGGGCGGAAGCACCTTTGACGAAATCGACCGTGCGGCAAGGGCGGTGAAGAACCCGAAGGCAGGGAAAGCCGACATCCTGCAAGCGGGCAAGGTATTCCACGAGCTGGAAGGGACAGAGTTCTACGACATGTTCCGGCGCAACAATGCCCGGTACGAGGCAAGGGTGTCGGAAATGGTGGAAACCTATCTCACAAGTATCCAGCCCGCAGAGAAGAAAACAAGAATGAAAGCGGCTGTACGGAAGGAATACGAGAACTTCAACATCCGCGACTATGTATAACAATGTAAAAGATGTAACTAAGATGCGAAAAAAGAAAACCGACTACGGCTAAATCATCGGCTTGCCACCGAATCCACTAAATCCAGAAGCCGGCTTTATCCGAAGCCGCAAGAATTAAAAAGTATCAATCGCCGAAGGGAATATCCCGCCCGGAGGCATAAAAACAAGAAAAGATTATGACAGAAACATCGAAGAAAAAACAAATCATTCTGGCTGTCCTTCTGACGGCTGCCAACATTTCCGCCTTCGCTCAGGGTAACGGCATGGCGGGCATCACCGAAGCCACCAGCATGGTGACATCGTATTTTGACCCGGCGACAAAGCTCATCTACGCCATCGGCGCGGTGGTGGGTCTTATCGGGGGTATCAAGGTCTATGGCAAGTTCTCGTCCGGCGACCCGGACACGAGCAAGACCGCCGCAAGCTGGTTCGGTGCGTGTATCTTCCTGATAGTGAGTGCGACCATTTTACGCTCGTTCTTTCTCTAAACAGGCGTTTTCCATATATAATTAAGGTAAAAGGACAATGGCTGAATACCCGGTAAACAAGGGCATCGGTCGTCCGGTGGAGTTCAAAGGGCTGAAGGCGCAGTACCTGTTCCTGTTCGCGGGCGGGCTGCTCGCTGTCTTCATCCTGTTTGTCATCCTGTACATGGCTGGCGTGAGCCAGTGGGTCTGTATCGGCCTGGGAGTCACGGCGGCTTCCGCCGTCGTGTGGCTCACGTTCCGGCTGAACGCAATGTATGGGGAACACGGGCTGATGAAGCTGGGCGCGGCACGGATGCGCCCACGCTACCTGCTCCACCGCAGACGGGTATGCCGTATGCTAAGACGGAAAAAGAAAGGAGGAAAAGCATGAGAAACGTAATGAAAGCCACCACGCTGGAGAGCCGCTTCCCGCTGCTGGCGGTGGAACACGGGTGCATCATCTCGAAGGACGCGGACATCACCGCAGCCTTCGAGGTGGAACTGCCGGAGGTCTATACCGTGACGGCGGAGGAATACGAGAGTATCCATGCCACGTGGTGCAAGGCAATCAAGGTACTGCCCGACCATTCGGTGCTGCACAAGCAGGACTGGTATATGAAGGAGCTGTACCGCCCCGACTGGGAGAAGGAAGGTACGGGCTTTCTGGCACGGAGCAACGGAATGCACTTCAACGAGCGTCCGTATCTGAACCACAAATGCTACCTGTTCCTGACCAAGACGACAAAAGAGCGCATGAGGCGGCAGAGTAACTGGAACACGCTGTGCCGTGGGCATATCGTCCCGAAAGAGATACGGGACAGGGAAACGGCGGTGAAGTTCATGGAGGCGGTGGAACAGTTCGCCCGCATCATGAACGATTCGGGGCACGTCAAGTTGCGCCGCCTGACGGACGACGAGCTTGCCGGCACGGAAAAGGAAACGGGTATCATAGGCAGATACCTGGCACTGACGACGGAGGATACGGCGTGTCTGGAAGACATCGCCATGAGCGCGGAGGAGATGCGCGTGGGCAGCAACCGCCTGTGCCTGCACACGCTATCGGACACGGAAGACCTGCCGGCTGCGGTAGCCACGGACAGCCGTTACGAACGGCTCTCGACCGACCGTTCGGACTGCCGTCTGTCGTTTGCCGCCCCGCTGGGACTGCTGCTGCCCTGCAACCATATCTACAACCAGTATGTGTTTGTCGGCAACAGCGACGAGGAGCTGCGCCGCTTCGAGAAGTCGGCAAGGAACATGCAGTCGCTCTCGCGCTACAGCCGCCAGAACGCCATCAACTGCGAGTGGATAGAGGAATATCTGAACGAAGCCCACTCACAGGGGCTGAAGTCCGTCCGCGCCCACTTCAACGTGATGGCGTGGAGCGACGACACGGAGGAGCTGAAACGGATAAGGAACGACGTGGGGAGCCAGCTGGCCTCGATGGGATGCGTGCCCCGCCACAACACGACGGACTGCCCGACGCTGTTCTGGGCGGGCATACCGGGCAATGCGGCGGACTTTCCGGCGGAGGAATCGTTCCACACGTTTGTCGAGCAGGCGGTATGCCTGTTCGCCGGAGAGACCAACTACCGGGACTCGCCCTCGGCTTTCGGCATCCGCATGGCAGACCGTATCAGCGGCAAGCCGCTGCATATCGACATATCCGACCTGCCGATGAAGCGCGGCATCACGACCAACCGCAACAAGTTCGTGCTGGGACCGAGCGGAAGCGGCAAGTCGTTCTTCATGAACCATCTGGTGCGGCAGTATTACGAGCAGGGCACGCACGTGGTACTGGTGGACACGGGAAACTCCTATCAGGGACTGTGCGAGATGATACACCGCCGCACGCACGGAAAGGACGGCATCTACTTCACCTATACGGAGGAGAAGCCCATCTCGTTCAACCCGTTCTACACGGATGACGGGGTGTTCGACGTGGAGAAAAAGGACAGCATCAAGACGCTGCTGCTGACATTGTGGAAAAGCGAGAACGAACCCGCCACGAAAACGGAATCGGCGGAGCTGGGAAGCGCGGTGAACGCCTACCTGCTGAAACTCCAACAGGACAGGAGCATCGTGCCTTCGTTCAACACATTCTATGAGTATATGCGGGACGTGTACCGCAAGGAGATGGAGGAACGCTACATCAAGGTGGAAAAGTCGGACTTCAACATCGACAATTTCCTGACCACCCTGAGGCAGTACTACCGGGGCGGACGCTACGACTTCCTGCTCAACTCGACGGAGAACATCGACCTGCTGCACAAGCGGTTCGTGGTCTTCGAGATTGATGCGGTGAAGGATAATGCCGAGCTTTTCCCGGTAGTGACGATTATCATCATGGAAGCGTTCATAAACAAGATGCGGAGGTTGAAAGGCGTGCGTAAGCAGCTGATATGTGAGGAGGCATGGAAAGCCCTGTCATCGGCGAACATGGCATCTTATCTCCAATACCTCTACAAGACAGTGAGAAAGTATTTCGGGGAGGCGATTGTGGTGACACAGGAAGTGGACGACATCATCAGCTCGCCGATTGTGAAGGAGAGCATCATCAACAACTCGGACTGCAAAATATTGCTTGACCAGAGAAAATATATGAACCGCTTTGACCAGATACAGTCGCTCCTGGGGCTGACGGAAAAGGAAAAGTCGCAGATACTCTCGATCAACCAGTCCAACGACCCGGCAAGGCGGTACAAGGAAGTCTGGATTGGACTTGGCGGCACACACTCGGCGGTGTATGCCACGGAGGTGTCGATGCACGAGTACCTTGCCTACACGACGGAGGAAACGGAGAAGATGGAAGTGCGTGAGCTGGCGGAGAAGCTGGACGGCGACATGGAAGCCGCCATCCGTCAGGTAGCGGAGAGACGGAAAGAGGAACGGACGGGACAGTGAACCGGCAGGAAATATACAGTAAATGAAAAATAGAAAATGATTTATGAACCAACAGACTGACAACATGTACATTGATGACGGATACAGCGATGAAGCGCTGCGGAAACGGGAGGAAATCCGGGAGCATATCTCATGGTTCCGTGAGTTCCTGACATTCGGGACCGGACTGCCGGAACATATCAGAAGGCGATACGGACTGGAAGAAGAGTACCAGCGGTACAAGAAACTGGAAATACAGGTTCACCGGATGCCTGCTGAACCGGACTGCAGGGGATATGGGAAGGAGCAGCGCATGAAAGAACTGTGCGAGGCAGGAAGAGCCAAGGGAAAAATCACTCTTGCGGTGGAAAAGGCTTACGAAAGCATCTGCCCCGCTCCGGCAAGGGACTATCTGGAAGAAAAATATCAGGAACTGCTCTATCTGAGAGGTATGGTGTACCGGAAAGACTATGACGACCCGATGTGGTACAAGCCGGAAATCCTGAACAAATACGGCATTGACCACAAGAAACCGCGCGAAACGGTGCTCAAGCAGGTGGAAAAGGCATACCGGGAACTGGATGCCCGATTCTGCCGGATGACGGGCAAGAAGCCGGATGCGGACGAGCTGTTCGGCAAACCCGCAGTACGGCAGTCGGCACCTGCACAGAAGGAGGCGCCGGAGAATGGCGCAAGGGAAAACCGCATGTGCAGGCGTAAAGGCAGAAGACCGGGATTCTGACGGAAAAGGAAACAGGGCGGACTCCGGCTACGGAAAAGACGAAAAGAAAAAAGGATTGAAAAAAATGAAAGAACAAGACTTAAAGAAGACAAGAAAATGAACATCAAACTGACAAAGACCGAAAGGCTGCTGCTGTGCGGCGGTCTGATAGGCCTGGCATCGCTGATGCTGCAAGCCTGTGATATAATGGCAAAAGAAGACGGCGACACCCGCGACAGAATCTGCGGAAACTGGGAAAACGCGGAAGCCGGTCCCGACATACTGGTGTACAGGGAGGGAGAATCATATAAGGTGACACTGTTCAGACGTAAGGGTGTACGCCGCGTACTGAGACCGGAGACCTATCTGCTGCAGAGGGAGGAGAACGGCAACCTGTATATGAACACGGGGTTCCGCATTGACGTGGCATACAACGAGGAGACGGATGTGCTGACATTCTCGCCGGGCGGTGACTATGTCCGGGTGAACACGGATGCAGGTGACGGCGAAAGGACAAAGGAGAAAGAGAATATGCAATAGCAACTTAACGAACCACTAAATCCAAAAAAAGAATGAGAATGAGACAGAAACTGAAAATACCGCTGATTGCGGTCTGCCTGTGCCTTGCGGGGACAGGCGGGGCAAATGCCCAATGGGTGGTGTCCGACCCCGGAAATCTTGCGCAGAGCATCATCAACTCCGCCAAGGAGATGGTGGAGACAGCCGGGACGAAAGCCAACACCCTGAACGGCTTTCTGGAAACGAAGAAGGTGTTCGAGCAGGGAAAGGCGTATTACGACGCACTGAAATCAGTGCACGACGTGGTAAAGGGCGGCGCGAAGGTGGCGAAAAGCATCTCTCTGGTAATGGAAATATCGGAAATCTATGTGGACAACTACCAGAAGATGCTTTCGGACGAGAACTACACGCCGGAGGAGCTTGCCGCCATCTCGTCGGGCTATGCGATGCTGATAGACGAAAGCTCGGACGTGCTGCAGGACCTGAAGAATGTGGTGAACGTGACGGGCATGTCACTGACGGATGCGGAAAGGCTCGCCATCATAGACAATGCCTACCGCAGCCTGATGAACTACCGCAACCTCGTGCGCTACTACACGAACAAGACCATATCGGTGTCGTACCTGCGGGCGAGAAAGAAGAACGACATGGACCGGGTGATGGCACTCTACGGGAACTCCAACGAAAAATACTGGTAGCCTATGGGAGAGTTTGATAACCTGCACCAGATACTCCTCTCGCTATATGAGGAGATGATGCCGCTCTGCTCGGACATGGCAGGAGTGGCAAAGGGGCTTGCCGGACTGGGCGCCCTGTTCTATGTGGCGATGCGCGTGTGGCAGTCGCTCGCCCGTGCCGAGGCGATAGACGTGTACCCGCTGCTGCGGCCGTTTGCCATCGGACTGTGCATCCTCTTCTTCCCGACCATCGTGCTGGGGACGATGAACTCCGTTCTGGGAGTAATCGTACAGGGGACGCACTCGATACTGGAGGAACAGACCTTTGACATGGAGAAGTACAGGGAACAGAAAGACAGGCTGGAATATGAGGCGATGATGCGCAACCCGGAAACTGCCTATCTCGCCTCGGACGAGGAGTTCGACCGCCAGATAGACGAGCTGGGCTGGTCGCCGTCGGACATGATCACCATGACGGGCATGTACATGGACCGTGCGGCGTACAACATCAAGAAGAGCGTGCGTGACTGGTTCCGCGAACTGCTGGAGCTGATGTTCGCAGCTGCCGCCCTTGTCATCGACACGCTCAGGACGTTCTTCCTGGTGGTGCTGTCGATACTGGGACCCGTCGCCTTCGCCTTCTCGGTATGGGACGGCTTCCACTCCACGCTTTCGGCATGGTTCAGCCGCTACATACAGATTTACCTGTGGCTGCCCGTCTCCGACCTGTTCAGCACGATACTGGCGAAGATACAGATACTGATGCTCCAGAATGACATCGAGGCGATGCAGGCAGACCCGAACTTCTCGGTAGAGGCGAGCAACGGGGTGTACATCGTGTTCCTCGTTATCGGCATCGTGGGATACTTCACCATCCCGACGGTAGCCGGATGGATAATCCAGGCCGGTGGCGGAGTGGGCAGCTACAACAAGAACATCGGTACTGCGGGCGCCCTTGGCGGCAGTCTGGCAGGTGCGGCAGCCGGAAACGTGGCGGGACGCACGGGCAAGTTCATCAGAAAACAGGCCGGACGGCTGCTGAAAAGAAAATAGCCTGATAACCGGGGCGGTATCCTGGCATAGCTGCTGTGCCACCCCGGGAAAGCATACCAAAATGATTTTACAAACCATAAAAAACAGAAAGAATGGAGTTCAAGAGCCTGAATAACATAGAAACGAGTTTCCGGCAGATACGTCTGTTCGGAATCATCTACACGGCGGTATGTGCCGCCATCGTCCTCTGCTCGGTGGTATGCGCCTTCCGCTTCGCCGAAGCGCAGAGGCAGAAGATATACGTACTTGACGGGGGAAAGAGCCTGATGCTCGCCCTCTCGCAGGACCTGTCGCAGAACCGTCCGGCGGAAGCGAGGGAGCATGTGCGCCGCTTCCACGAGCTGTTCTTCACCCTCTCGCCGGAGAAGAGTGCCATCGAGCACAACGTGAAGCGTGCGCTGCTGCTGGCGGACAGAAGCGCGTACAACTACTACGCCGACTTTGCGGAAAAGGGATTCTACAACCGCATCATTGCGGGGAACATCAACCAGGTGCTCCAGGTGGACAGCGTGGTCTGCAACTTCGACCGCTACCCCTACGAGGCACGCACCTACGCAAGGCAGATGATCATCAGGGAAAGCAACGTGACGGAACGCACGCTGGTAACGACCTGCCGGCTGCTCAACGCGAGCCGCTCGGACGACAATCCGAACGGGTTCACCATAGAGGGATTCACGATACTGGAGAACAGGGACATCAGAAGCATGGAGAGATAGGCGTATGGGAAAGATGAATATTATGACGGGAAAATGCGCTGTCGTTCTCAGGGAAAAACTGCACAGGAGACTGGACGAACTGTCGCCGAAGGCAAGGCTGGCGGTCATTGCCGGGATGTTTGTCCCCTTTGCCGCCGGATGCCTCTATACGACAGCCACCGCCATTGCCGACTTCGGAAAAAGTGAAAAGGAGTTGGAGATACGGCATATCGAAAATTTGAACCTGCCCGTGCAGGAGAGTGATAACTTATATAATAATGTATATGGAAACGAAAAAAGAACAGAAGAATGAAACGAAAGAGAAAAAGCCGCTGACAGAGGAACAGCGTCAGCTTAGAAGGAAGATGCTGGTCTATCCGCTGATGGGGCTGACCTTTCTGGGCTGCATGTGGCTCATCTTCTCCCCTTCTCAGGAGGACAGGAATAAGGAACGGCAGGGACAGGGATTCAACACGGACATGCCCCTGCCGGAAAACTCCGGAATCATCGGCGACAAGGCTAAAGCCTATGAGCAACAACAACTGGAGAACAGGCAGAAGCAGCGCCGGGGCATGGTGGGCGACCTGTCCGCATTCTGGAACGACAAGACGGAAGGAACGGACACAGCAGACGGAACGGACGACTGCCGCCTGGCACAACCGGAAACATCGCCGAAGACGGGCGGAAGCGGAATACAGACAGGCATCCGCTCCTCGGCTGCCGCCAACGAGCGGCTGAACACCTCGCTGGGTACGTTCTATGAGCCGCCGAAGGAGGATGCCGAAAAGAAAGAGCTCAGGCAGCGCATCGACGAGCTGGAACGTATGGTCATGGAACAGGAGAAACAGCCCGCAAGGATGGAGGAACAGGTCGCCCTGCTGGAGAAGTCGTACGAGCTGGCGGCAAAGTACCAGAACGGAGGAAACAATGCCGCGCAGACCGCACGGACCGATGGGACGGAAATGACGGAAAGCAATGCCGGCGAAAAGAAAATGAAGGCTGAACCAGTGAACGGCGTGCACCCGTCAACGGTGTCCGCCCTGCCGCAGCCCCTGACAGATTCCGCCTTTATAGCGGACTACGGGGGCGAAAGGAACTACGGGTTCCACACTGCCATCGGCAGTACGGAGGCACCGGGAAAGAACACCATAGCAGCCTGCGTGCAGGGCGACCAGACGGTAACGGACGGACAGACGGTAAGGCTGCGGCTGCTGGAGCCGATGCGTGTGTCGGGCAGGACTGTTTCACGAAACACCACCCTTGTGGGGACGGCACGCCTGCAGGGTGAGCGTCTGGAGATAGGCATCACCTCGTTGGAACATCAGGGGAACATCGTCCCGGTGGAACTGGAGGTGTACGACAATGACGGACAGGCGGGCATTTTTGTGCCCGGCTCGATGGAAACGGACGCGGCAAAGGAAATCGGGGCGAACATGGGCAGTTCGCTCGGAAGCAGTATCAACATCTCGACCGATGCGGGGGCGCAGCTCGCCTCCGATCTGGGAAAGGGAGTGATACAGGGAGTCTCGCAGTATATATCGAAGAGGATGCGCACGGTAAGGGTGCATCTGAAATCGGGATACAGGGTGCTGCTGTATCAGGAAAAATAGACAGCAAGAGACGAAAGAAAAAACAACAGTCAAATTTTATCAACCACTAAATCCAACGTAAAAATGAGTATCAGAAAAGTAATGATGATGTTTGCCCTTATGACGGGCATTGTCTGTGCAGGACACGCACAGGAAGTGAAAAACGACAGCACCGCCACCACGAAGGCGGAGGAGCTGAAACTGGTAAAGGACGTCTATCCGCAGACGGAGGAGAACGGTGACCTGTATCACGGACTGACCAGGAAACTGATGTTTGACCGCATGATACCGCCGCACGGTCTGGAGGTCACGTATGACAAGACGGTGCATATCCTGTTTCCCTCGGCTGTGCGCTATGTGGATCTCGGCTCGCCCAACCTCATAGCGGGAAAGGCTGACGGTGCGGAGAACGTCATCCGCGTAAAGGCGACGGTAAGGAACTTCCGCACGGAGACGAACATGAGCGTCATCACGGAGGACGGCTCCTATTATTCGTTCAACGTGAAATATGCCGACGAGCCGCTGCTGCTCAATGTGGAGATGAAGGACTTCATCCATGACGGCAGCACGGTGAACCGCCCGAACAACGCGCAGGAAATCTATCTGAAGGAACTGGGAAGCGAAAGCCCCATGCTGGTGCATCTCATCATGAAGTCGCTGCACAAGGAGAACAAGCGCAAGGTGAAGCACATCGGCTGCAAGCGTTTCGGCATCCAGTATCTGCTGAAAGGGATATATGTCCACAACGACCTGCTGTACCTGCACACGGAGATAAAGAACCAGAGCAACGTGCCGTTTGACGTGGACTACATCACGTTCAAGATTGTGGACAAGAAGGTGGCGAAACGAACCGCCATCCAGGAACAGGTGCTGTTTCCGCTCCGCGCGTACAACTATGCGGTGCGCGTGGCCGGGAAAAAGTCCGAGCGCACGGTGTTCTGCCTGCAGAAGTTCACCATCCCCGACGGCAAGCAGCTGGTGGTGGAAATGAACGAGAAGAACGGCGGGCGTCACCAGACGTTCACCGTGGAGAACGAAGACCTGGTACAGGCTGAAACCATCAACGAACTGCGTGTACGATGAAAGGCAAGGCGGTGTTTTTAGCAATGCTTCTGTCCGTCCTTCTTGCAGGACGGGCGGAAGCCCAGCGATGCCTGCCGAAGATGCGGAGCATTGAGATGAAAGCCGGAATGACCGGGGCGGACGGATACTGGCTGGGAGCCGCACTGTCGAGCTATGCAAGGGGCGGCAACAAATGGGTGTACGGGGCGGAATACCTGCAGACCAATCATCCGTACAGGAGCGTGAATGTTCCCGTGGCACAGTTCACGGCGGAGGGCGGTTTCTACTACAACTTCCTGTCGGATGTGAAAAAGACGGTGTTCTTCTACGCGGGGGCGTCAGCCCTTGCCGGATACGAGACGGTAAACTGGGGAGAAAGGACGCTGTATGACGGGGCAAGGCTGAACAACAGGGACGGCTTCGTCTATGGCTGCGCCGCCACGCTGGACATGGAGCTGTATCTTGCGGACTTCATCGCACTGACGGCTTCGGTAAGGGAGCGTTTCCTATGGGGCGGCAGTACGGGCGTGTGCCGCACGGAGTACGGGATAGGTATAAAGTTCATCATCAACTGACGGCAATCATGAAAAAGGAAGCGATAAAAAAGGAATGGCATGTACCGGAGAAGTACCATGCCCAGGTCCGGGAAAAGCCGGAGACTTTCTATAACGTTCCGCACGAATACCGCAGCCCGCAGCTCTGTCTGGAGGCAGTGCGCGGATGGGGATACAATCTGGGAATAGTGCCGGAAGAAATGAAGACACGCGAGATGTGCCGGGAAGCGTTCAACGCCAGTCCCGACCTCGATTACGGGCATTACGCCATCATCGGCTTCATGCCTTTTGCGGACGTGGTACTTGAATGCCTGAAGGACTCCGCCGGAGGAACGGACATGACGGATCTTGCGGCGACTGTCCGCCCGGAAGTCATGGACAGGGAGATTGCCGGTTTTCTTGTCGGGAAGGACGGGCACTGCCTGCAGTATGTACCCGTGCACCTGCAGACGGAAGAGCTTGCGCTGATGGCAGTCAGGACATCGGGGAATGCGGCGCTGCTGCACCGCAGCGTACGTGAGGACATCAAAACGGAAAAGGTCTATATGGCAGGTATGGAAGAAGGCTGTTTCCAGTCGTTCCTGCATATCCCGCCGGACAGACGCACGCCGGAAATATGCCTCGTGGCGGAAAAGCTGTATCCGGACGTGGTACGTGCAAGACCGGACTCCATACCGGAGGCGGTCAGGAACGGATGCAACATATATACGCTGGGGAATCTGCTGGAAAAGGCCTGCGGTGAGAGATTCGATGCAGGTACGGTAAAGCGGGTCTATGAAGGCAAGCCGCTGCGGGTGAAGCAGTTCACCACACCGACAGGAGTGATGAATGATACGGTTATCCGCTTCTCGAAGGAGAACAGCCGGTTCCAGTATGACCAGCCTCATAAGAACAGGATGATAAAACGGGGGATGAAGCCATGAGTACGGAAACGGAAATAGACAGAATGAAGAGGATACCGATTGAGGAGTTCCTCGCACGGCTGGGCCATTCGCCCGTGCAGCGCAGGACAAACGCGCTGTGGTACAAGGCTCCGTACAGGGAGGAACGCACGGCGTCGTTCAAGGTGAACATGGAGCGAAACCTGTGGTATGACTACGGGCTGGGCAAGGGCGGCAATATCTTCGCCCTTGCCGGGGAGTTCATCCATTGCGATGATTTCCTCTCTCAGGTAAGGTATGTGGCGGAAGTGGCGGGTATGCCGCTGCCGGAAAAGAGGGTGTACCACCCATGCGAAGTGAGGCAGCCGGTAGAGCCGTCCTTCGAGGACGTGGAGTTGATGCCGCTCCAGAACCGGGCGCTGCTCTGCTACATGCAGGAAAGGGGCATATCGTCGGGGGTGGCCATCGGCGGATGCAGGGAGATACACTACACCACACACGGGAAGCGGTATTTTGCCGTGGCATTCGGTAACGGAGGGGGCGGCTATGAGATACGCAACCGCTTCTTCAAGGGATGCCTGCCGCCCAAGGATGTGACACTGCTGGCTTACGGTTCGGCAAGCTGCAACCTGTACGAGGGTTTCATGGACTATCTGTCGGCACGTGTGCTTGGAATTGGAAACGGTGAAGACCACCTCGTGCTGAACTCGGTGTCGAACCTGACGAAGGCATACAGGCATCTGGACGGTTACGGGAAACTGCAATGTCACTTTGACAATGATGAAGCCGGACGGAGGACGCTGGAAGCCCTGCGTACACGGTATGGCGGAAAGGTGACGGACTGCTCCGGACTGTACGGCGGCTGCAAAGACCTGAACGACTATCTGCAAAAGACGCTTGCCGAAAGGCAGACATGTCGGGAAAACGAAAAGAAAGGAAAAAACAACGGAATAAAATTATAATGATTATGGACATGAACAGACTTAAAGATGGAATAAGGGAAAAGGTAAATACAGTAAAAATGCTGGCAGTCTTCTGTGCCGGACTGCTTTCTATCGGCATGACGGCCTGTGATGATGGGCTGGATGTGACGCAGACTTATCCGTTTACGGTGGAAACGATGCCCGTACCGAAGGAGCTGGCAAAGGGTGAAACGGCGGAAATCCGCTGCGAGTTGGTGCGTGAGGGCGAGTTTGACGGAGCGGTCTATACCATCCGATATTTCCAGTTTGACGGCAAAGGTACGCTGAAGCTCGACAACGGGCTGGTGTTCCAGCCTAACGACCGTTACCTGTTGGAGAACGAGAAGTTCCGCCTGTACTACACATCGGAGTGTGACGAGTCACAGAGCCTGACCATTACAGTGGAAGATAATTTCGGGAACTCTTTTGAATGGGAAACGGATTTCAACAACGATTCGGATGCGGAAGAGGTTCCGTCCGGGAACGATACGCTGAATACGGTGAAAGGAGGTGTCTATCAGTAAGGGGGTAATGAAAAGGCTGCTTGCCCCGGCGGTGCTGGCGGTTGCTTTTTCCGCCAGCCTGCCGGCGCAGAATACTGGTACGGTTGGGACACCCGCCTCGTTCAAAGATGAAGCGAAGGCCGGGTTAGCCGTCGAGCTGATTAAGAAATACGAGGGACTCCATGACCGTTCTGATTATCCGTACTACGGTTACGGACATTGTAAACTTCCGGGAGAGGAACTGTCCTATGATATGACGGAGGCGGAAGCGGAAAAACTGCTGATAAGGGATTTGGAGAAGCGTTACAGGTTGTTCAGCAAGTATGGGAAAGATGCCCTGATCCTGACCGTACTCAGCTATAATGTGGGGCACGGAACTCTGCTCGGATATGGAAAACACCCGAAAAGCCGTCTGCTGAAAAAGCTGGAAGCCGGTGACAGGGATATCTATAAGGAGTATATATCCTACTGCCACTACAAGGGGCGGAAAATTCGCTCGATAGAGCGGCGACGGAAAATGGAGTTTTTGCTGCTGTATGAGAAGTAACGCAAAGGGAGAGCTTCACACGAATGGTGGGGTCTCCCTTTATTGTTTGAAATAATATCATCTTCCGTTTGTGACTGAATTAAGAACTACCCTACAGGGTAGTGGAAAAGTCTCGCGAAGTATGGAACTTTGCAGCAGAAAACTAAAAACTATCATACAATGGGAAAAATTAGATTACACAAAAGAACTCTACAGAAAAGCATCATTTCACTAGTATTGGCTTTGATGACCATATCAATATCGCATGCACAGGAAAACGACAAAGCGAATATGGAATGTTTGTACAGACTAAGTTTTCTTAAAGATACAACAAGTACTGTGACTACAGATGATTTGATGGTTCTGAGATTCAACAAAGACAAATCGTTGTTCTACAGTTATAACTCCTATACACTGGATTCACTGCTGTGCTCGGATAAAGGCTCTTCTATTCAAATGGATATTTTAGCGAACGGTTCCAGCAAGTATGGGAAACGTATAGTATCCTACAATATCCTGAAAGACTTCAGAAATAATCTGATAGACTATACAGACAATGTCGGTGGAGAACATTACAGATATGAAGAAGAATTGCCTGATTTTAACTGGAAAATCTCAACCGAACAAAAGAAAATTTGGGATTATACTTGTCAGAAAGCGACATGCGATTTCCGAGGACGTACTTATGAAGCTTGGTTCACTACCGAAATACCTGTAAAAGATGGTCCGTGGAAGTTTTATGGACTTCCCGGTCTCATTATGGAGGTCTATGATATACAGAAACATTATTCCTTTGTATTCGTAGGGCTTCGCAAGAGTGGCGCAAACATCACTATGCTGCCACGTCAGTACACTAAATCATCAAGAGAAAAGTATTTGAAAGCATACAAGAATTACATTAAAGATCCTGTTGCGTTCATTTCTGCGGCTTCAGGAATGAAGATTACAGTCAATGGTTCTTCCAGAAGAAAACCCCAAAAAGGCAAATCTGTAAATTATGATGTAATGGAACGCTATTAAATTTATTATATGAAGAAACTTGTATTATTCAGCGTTTTTGTATTTTGTTGTACTCTATCCATCTTTGCCCAAAGTCATTCAATTATGGGAACAGTTGTGGATAGTAGTACTCTTGAACCGATTACAGGAGTCAATGTGATTGTCAGGCATTGTACAGACAATGGCATAATTGCATATACAACAACTGCTGATAATGGAACCTTTTCATTACAGATTAACCATGATAACCTTGCAGATTATACTTTACAGGTGACCTGCTTAGGGTATGAACAACAAACTCTTAACCTCACAGATAACAATTATCTCATAAAGCTAAAAGAAAAGAGCTTTGAATTGCAGGAAGTTTCAATCAAGGCTGACAAGATTATTCAGAACAAAGATACAACAAGCTATTTTGTTACCAATTTTGCAACGACTAAAGACAGGACTATTGGAGATGTACTTACCAATATGCCGGGAATCAATATCGCAGAGAATGGTAAGATTTCGTATAATGGTAGCCCTATAAATAAGTTTTACGTGGAAGGCATAGATCTGTTTGACGGTAAATATAACTTGGCAACAAACAACATTTCCTATGAAAATATCGCACGTGTGGAAGTCATTGAGGATCATCAGGCAATTAAAGCATTGCAAGGGACAGGTGTAGATACGGAAACAGCGATAAACCTAAAACTAAAAGATAGTGCCAAGTCTGTTTGGAACGGCAACTTTTTAGGTAAAGGTGGTTTTACCCACGATGAAGGTCTCTGGGAAACAGAACTGTTTGCTGCAAGATTTTCATCAAAGAGCCAGAGTGCAACAACTTTGAAATCAAACAATACCGGAAAGAATATTGCAGACGAGGGTAATTCACTCACAATTGATGACCTTTTGTATATGTATCCCGGTAGTGAAATATCCGGAAGTTTAACATCTGCACCCTCTATTTCTACCAACCTGAGCAATGATAGGACTCGTTTCAATCGCACCCACATGTTCAGCAACAGTAGTATGTGGAAGTTGTCAGAATCGGGCCAGATAAAGTCGCAGATTATTTATACAGATGACAAAAACACCTATGACCAAAGCATAGAGTCGGCATATTATCTGATGGACAGTCTGTTGGTTAAAGGTACTCAAGAAACAAGTTCTGTAAAAGACAAAGGCTTGCAGGCGTCTGTTGTTGCGACCATTGATAAAGATTCGTATTTTCTTTCTGATGAACTTTCCTTTAAGTCGAAATGGAGAACTTTTACTTCGGAAATTAATGGTGACTTCAATTATCATAGTATTGCAGACATTACCACATATAATGTAGAAAACAGGTTGAAGTATGTAAAGAAAACGGGTAATAACATCTTCCAAATAATGTCGCTTAACAAGTATGAGTTTATTCCGGAAGATTTGTATGTAGGTGGAGAAAGTGTCAAACAACAGAAGATTGATAAAGGCAACTTCTTCTCAAATACCAACTTCAGATTTTTACATAATATTAAAAGGTGGTCTTTTGGAACGAATATGGACCTCTTTGGGAATATATATAATTTCAACAGTTTGTACAATGATGCAAGTATCAATTATCAGAACGACTTGAATGTGAACTATATTGGGGCACGTCTGAATCCGGAAATCATATACCAGAATGAGCACTTAAAACTGAATCTGAAGTTTCCATTGTCTGTTTATCATTTTAGCGGTGAACAGTCTGCAACAAAGATTTATGTAAAACCTGATATTTATCTGAAATGGAAGTTCCTTCCAAGGTGGACACTGTTTGTTAATGCTACCATCGGAAACTCATATACAGGTAATGGCTTATACTATACAGCACCTGTCATGACGGATTACAAAGCGATGTATGCCGGATTTTTGAATTACGATGGGAAAATTGAAAAACGTATAGGTGGAAGAATAAGTTATGCAAACCCTTCTGACATGTTATTTGCAAACTTAAGTGCAACCTATTCTGATGAAAACACCAAAAGAAGTATTTCAAAACAAGTTGACAACGGATATGTATATTATTTATACGAACCAGGAAATGATAAATATAAGTTACTATTTGCTGATGGAAGCATCAGCAAAGGTATAGAGCTGATAAATGGTTCCATTGAGTTGAGCAGTTCTTTTCAGAACCATAATATGCCGCTTGAACAGAATGGCTACATATCAACAATCGACTTTGGAAGTATCAATTCAGGAATAACGCTTAAATCAAATCCATGTGATTGGTTTAATATTGATTATAAGATTGGACATAAATACAATTATATGAAGTCTGAGGCATTAAAGTCTGTGACCCAACATTTGACACAGAAATGCTTATTGGTATTCTATCCAATAGAAGACATTAGCATTAAACTGAATGGAGAACATTATCTGTCATTTTTTGATTCGGGACAAAAGAAGAATACGTTCCTTGTAGATTTGGAATTTGTGTATCGATACAAGCAATTTGATTTTTTGGCATCAGTTACCAATTTGTTCAACCAAAATGTGTACTCTTATACAATATATGGCGATTTGAGTAGTACTACAACTCAATACAATATTAGAGGAAGGAATGTTACGATTGGAGTAAACTGGTATTTCTAATTGTCTTAACTATTTATTATAGTAATCATCAATAATCAGAACGACCTTACAGGGTAGTGGAAAAGTCTTGCGAAGTATGGAACTTTGCAGAAGAAAACTAAAAGCTATGGTATCAACAATTTCATATATAAATCTCTCATGGGCAGTTGTAGGCATCATCGATAAGGATGGCCACAACTCCCTTCAATCCATGAAGCGTTCGGACGAACCGATAGAAGCTACCATTGAAAGGTACGTCATCGGTTATCTGGTATTCTGGCATATAGCCTATATTGATAAAGAAAAGATGAACAGATGTGACGATGAGAAGGTAATCGAACTTGGACGGAAGAAAATGGAGGAATACGTCACCTCACATCCACCTGCAGTTACTTTGCCGAAGTTCTACATCGTCTTCCTAAATCAGCCTCATATTGGCTGCGATACCCACGGCCTCAGTGATGTTTTCTGCGTGTAGTTTTTCGAAAAGTTTCTTCTTGTGAAACTTGACGGTATTGGCATCAATAAAGAGAGTTTCTCCAATCTCCGTGTTCGACAGTCCTTTGACGGAGAGCTGGAGAATCTCTTTTTCACGGTCGGAAAGAATCAGTTCAGGCTGTTTTCTCCATCGTCTTCCCTCGAATGAGTAGAAATACCTGTCAGTACATGTATGGTCTGAAATAACTACATCTCCGATAGTTTTCTCCGGTGACAGTGAAACTGTACATAGAGCCAGCCATATATCCCCATTATCACTCAGCAAGGCAGGTGTCAGTTTGTGGTGGATAAGGTGCGAGTGCTTTTCTGATGTACGGATATGAAAGTTATATTCGATGGACAAGTCAAGTCTTTTTTCTACCGGCTGATCATAGTAAAACCGGAATCCGGCTTCGTTGATTTCCATAAGACGGTTTATCTCGTCAGACGGAACGACATCAAAATAAAAGGCATAACCTTTCTGTTGCACATCTTCCGGTGAATGACCGCAGAGGAAAAGCGGGTTGGACGATACGTAAAGGAAGTTCTTGCGGTTATAGTCTATGATGTACAGACTGTGATTTGTATTGCGTGCCAGAGCCTTAGCCATATCAATACAGAGTCCGGTCCTGTCGTATTCGCAGTCGGGAATGTTCATTTGTGGATTGACGGGATGAAAAAAGCTTTTTATATCCTTTTGCATAACTGATTGCGTTTTGCCCACAAAATTAGGGAAATATTTCTGGAGCATGTGGTAAATGACTGTTTTTTATTCAAATCCGGAAAAATAACCTGAGTTTATCATATGAAATTCATGGTATATAAAATGTCATGTTTACTTTATTCAATAAAATTTGTTTCTGCTTTCCGAAAGCCTTAATTTTGCATGACTTTTACATCAAACAATCATGGAAAATTATATGGCAAAAGCAGCGGATGCCTTTCTGACAGGGCGTCCGTATGGCATACGTCTTGACTTCAAACATAAGGGCTTCGCTCTTTTCAACTACAACATGAATGAGCTTGGCAACCATCTTCCCGGCAGACTGGAAACGCTTCCGCTGGAGGATTTTGACGTGGAGGATATTCCGCTGTGCGGGGAGCGCATTGTCCGAAAGGAAAACATAACGGACATATTCTTCTATGACGAGAATAGCAACCCGTATTCGGATAACCGTGTGGATATGAAGAAACTGAAAGCATACAACAAATATATCTATCCGCTTTCACTTATTCTGAATAGAAATCTGTAAGATGGAAACAAAAAAGACTTCCGTCAGTGGAAGTCTTTGGAACAGCGGTTTCTTTGCTACTTTCTTTGTCCGCCTTCTGCTCACCGAAAGAAAGTAGGGCGGCTCTCGCCGCCTCTGCCTAAAGTCGGGTGTAAAGTCCCGTTACATCCGTGAAAATCTGCTGGAGCATATCAAAGTACACTCCCTCGTATTTGGCTATCTCCTTGACCTTGATGTCCGCATACTTCGTCAGTGTCTGACGATAGAAATACATGGTGTATGTATCCGTGTCCTCATCCAATATGATTTTCAGTCTGTTGGCTGACGTCTTGTTCCTTGCAAGGCTCATTTGTAGTCCGTTGCCCAAATTGATATAGTTACGGCTTCCCGTCATGACGGTAAATCCATGACCGCCCAACTGCTGTAAGATTGTATTCGCTATCATCTGTATATGAATTTAAGTTATTGTCAATGGGTGGCTTTTGCCACCCGATTTTTTTATGCGTTCATGCTCTGCCTTATATGCTCCAATGTGCGCTCGGCAATGGGGCGTGTTTCCTCCGTCCAAAGGTCATAGTCATGTACGGATATTCCCACACTCTGCAAGTCACGGATATAGCCGGACACATAATCTCCCGTAGGGAGGTAAACGAACTGCATCCATGCGTCCCTGCTGTCTGTCAATATAAAATAGTATTTCATGCTCTTTCTGTTTTATGGGTTATCTGTTTCGGGTGCGGGCGGTATTGTGTACCGCCACACCTTTAGTATTAGTATTCTTTCATTTCGGCAATGGGGGTATATTTTCTGAGCCATTCCACCACATGCACCATGTTGTATTCGGAAGTAATGACTGCCGTATGTTCGTTTATCGGGGTCATTCTTGTACTTTCGTAGCTTTCTATCCATTCCTTTAGTGTTGCCACATCACAAGTATCGGTACACATCATATCCAAAATTCTGATAGGGTCGCTGAATGTCACAATCAAAGTATCATAGTATGCTGTCATAATCTGTCCTCCTTTCCTTTTATCCATTCATCACGCAGGTGTCTGCACTCCTCCAATGTAGGTCTCACGCAGGAGAAAAGTTCTCCGTCCGTGTGTCGGTAGTCATACTGGAAAAGGGTTGTTCTTTTCCGTCTGATAGTCGTTTGGTACTTTTCGTACTTCTCAGTACCTGCCGTCTGGCAGGTACTCACTCCGTTGATGGTCATTCTTGTTGTCATGGTAGTCATTTATTAAAATTCAACAATCAGCAGTCGGTTCTCCATTACCTTTTCGGGGTCGGTTATCATCCTTTGGGCTACCCAAAGGTGATGCGCTCCGAAGCCGTAGGCGAACAGCCTTCCGAAGTTCTCGTTTTCTGAAAGTTTCGCCATTGAATTGCGGATTTCCGTTTCACTGAAACTCAAGGACAAGGTGTTTATCAGACTGACAAAGATGTCGGTTACTTTCTCGTCCCATAATATCAGTATGTTTTCTATCTTTATTTCCATATCATATATATTTTGAAGTCTATAAATCAAGCGCTCATCCGTTTGCGGATAAGTTCGGCATTGCTCTCTACAAGGCTGATGATGCGGTCGTGGTATTCGGTATTGGAATTGCATACACCTCTGCTCTGTACTACCTTGAATGTTGTCAGTGAAACCTCCACCGTTTCAATGCGTTTGCCGTCAATGGTTGCGGATAGGATAAGGGAGTCTGTCCTCTTGTGATAGCTTCCCACACAATGGTGCATCAGTTTTCCTTCAAGTTGCATTTCCGCCACACTCTCAATGACCTTTACAAGAATAAGATTGTCGGTAAACACAAGTCCGAAGAACTTGCCTTTGGACTTCAGATAATTCTTTTCGTCCTTGACCAACTGCTCCCTGCGTTGCTCCGCTCTTTCCCTTTCTATCTGTTCTTCGCGTTTTCTGACAAGTCGGTCATGTGCCTTTTTCAAGTCTGTCGGACAAACATATTTTGGGCAGTGGGTATCTTTCCCGAAATGTCGGAGCAGTCTTACAAGGTCACACCACATGGAGGCATCTGCAATATGATAGCCGTTTCGGATACAGATTTTTATGGAGTTCCAATATTCATGTAAATTGATATTTGATATGACGGCATATCTGAACATTTCTGTCTGTCCCGCTTTAAGCAATGTTTCCTTATTGCTGTCCGTCAGAATGGCGGTAAAAAATTCGTATGGGGTCAGTTCGTGGAATGCTCCCTTGAAGCCGTTTCGTTTTAATTCGGGAATGATGCGCATTGCCGGATAAGTCTTGTATGCGTCTATGTTGTATGCTTTCAGCATCTTGTTGCTGCGCAAATCCATATCGCTCCATTCAGTCCAAAGGTCATAGTACATCGTGTGCATGGCTCTCAGTCGGGCAATAACTTCGGTCTTTCCGTTTGGGGCAATCCACCATTGCACCACCTCCCGAATGGAATACTCTGCCTTCTGTCCCACCTTGTATGTTGCTCCTACCATAAAGTAGCGCAACACTTGATAGCCTTTTCGGGTCGTAATGATTTCATAATATGCGCTGTCCCTGAAAACTCTCTTTCGGGTATCAAGTATTTCAAGTTCCTTTCCGCAATGGGGACAGCTACAGCCACATATAGTTTCCGCAAGAGTGTGTCCGCCTTTCCAGCGGTGTCCACATTCTGAACAAGTGATAGTTCCGCCTTTTGTGCGGTAGGCATGATGCTTGAAGCAATGTTCAAAAGCGTATGCTTTCTGCTTGTCTGTCAGTTCGGGCAGTCCGCTTGACAAACGGACTACCTCTTTCTGTATGCGTGTTCTCGGTTTCATATCAAAAATCAAATAATGAGGGTTGGACTTGTGTTTCTTTTTTCGCTGTCGGCTTGTTGCGGTTCTGTAGCTTTTGGAGTTCCATCTGCTGATATTGGGCAACCGCCTTTCTTCTTGCTTCCTGCTTTTCCTCTTCTGTCAGTTCCACCACATGGTTTACAACTACTTGACATTGTATAGGCTTGCCTACTTCAATCTCGTTTTCATCGTAATAGTGAATGGCTTGTCCGTATATCTCTCCGTCTGAAAAGCCGTTGCAACCGCTTTTCTGCACATAGTTCAGAATGTATGTGACACAATCGTCTATGTTCTTGGCTGGGTTGCGGTAGCTTTTGGCGAATAGTTCATCTTCCGCTGCTCTCTGCTCCAAAAACATCTGTATGGTTCGTTTGAAATGGTCTGTTCCTTTCATCATAATCTCAAATTTTAGTCGGGTTGTCGTTCAAATAAAGTATCTCGCAATCTTCCACTTCTGCGGGAAGTCCGAAAAGGGGGTAATGGGTGAAATAAGGCTGTGCGTTCCCTTCTTCATCTGTGAGGGGTGAAACATCTTGTACTTGCCATTGCTTCATCCATCTGTCTATTGTCTGAACTTCATCGTCTGTGAGTGCGGTTGCATCGCCATTGATGATGTAGGCTAAACTCCATGTGGGTATCTTTTCCGTTGTCCTGTTCATATCCGTTCCTTTATGTGGTCAGACAATCTCTTGTAAAATCTCCGTGTGGTATTGTGGAGGACATTCCACCAAAAGAAAACCGATAAAATCCTTTCTCGCTTCCTTGTTGAGTTCGTGATATAGCCTTCTTAGGGTTGAATGGTTGCCGTTGATGTAGGTTTCCACCATATACTCAAAGATGTTGTCCACCTCGTAAAATCTGCATTGCTGCGCTGCTGTCTTGCTGTATCGTCTTGCCATATCCTTATTTGTTAAATAGTTAATAACCAAATGAAAAAGCCGATTGCCGCCATTACTGAAAATAGGGAGATTAGGATGCCGAACATGATGCTCAACATGCCGAATAGGATTTCTCCTATGATACCTACTACCAAACTGCCAGCACAAAAGGCTATGTTTGATGTTGTCGTTACTACTGCGGATAATGCTTTCCACAATACCTTTCCGATGTCACTCAATATCATTCTCATATTTTCCGATTTTAGATTGTTGATTACCTTGTTCGGATTTGGAGTGGGCGGTTTCTTTTTCTTTTCGCCTCTCTGTATGTCCGATGTTTTCTTGTGACGTCTTCCGACCGCATTGGTCGTTTTCGTTTCGGGGGCTTCTCAAAGGTTAGGGAGTAGGATTAGCAAATTTTTTAGACAAAATACTACCCCTGAAAGGGCGTGGAGATTTTTCGACAAAAAATTTGAGTTCCTAATCCCGTCTTTACCTTTGCCCCATGCAACGAAAATGACACCTGATGCCGTCCTGGATGGCGGCATGGAAACAGAGGCATACGCATAGAGAGGCGGAAAGGAAAAGGGACAGATGTATTGGCGTGCAGCGCCATGTGGATGGATTAAGGGCGGTGCTACAAATAAGGGGAAAGTTGGCTTTCCGACCGCCGTGTGGAAGTCCTGTAACCGTCATTGTCATGCGTGCATGGCTTGCGGTTACTGGTGTTCCTCCGGTGGTACATTGTCGTAAAACGGGATTGTCTGCCGTTGCTTTGTCTGCAATGGAAGGCAAACTGGTTTTACGACACGGGACATTGTAGCCGAAAATGGTCACAAGAACAGATCCACGCTTGGCGTGTCCTGTAGAAGTGGCATTTTCGGCTACTTGTATATGGATGAAATAATGACTGTAAGAACGGTTTTACCGTTTTAGTACAAGCATATAAAAGAAGTGCCCACGGCGATGGCAGTGTCATTTATGACATTGTGGTCGCTGTGGGCTTTTCTTTTGCTTGTACTGTTTCTGAAATCGGCTTTTGCGCATCAGGCAGAAGCGGTTTTCAGAAGGGATTATAGAACGATGTAAAAAACATAAAAAGGAGACTACAATTTGGAATTATAAACAGGAAAATGTACCTTTGTAATGTAATGATAAAGCTTAGACAAGCGAAAGTCTATGAGTGACACAAAAAGACAGTTTTCAGTTACTAAATCGTTACACTTGAAAAATTGAACTGAATTAAAATGTTGATTCATAGGGATTTTGGAGAGAAAGGTTCATAATCCTGTCTCTCCGCAATAAACGCTGATAATCAGTAATTTACAAGAATGACACCCAATTTTACACCCTAAAAAGTAGAATTGGGTGTTTTTGCTTTATTTAATACTTTATTCTTTTATTACTTGTTTGGCTTTGCGCTGTCTTTGGTTGCTTAACTATTATTTATTGTATAATTTGAAAAGGGGATATTGTGTTGTTGATGACATTGTTATACTAATATTTATTTGAATCATTTTCTTTCTTTAACTTTTTTAGAGTAGGGAGTCTCCCGAATAATTCTGTCTTTTATAATAGTAATACATTCCTTTAGAGCTTGATTTTGTGTTATTCTGTTTGTATCTTGGTGCTAAATGCATTATTTTTATATTGGATAGGCATTTAGGTTATGAATTGAATATAACTTTGGGCTTTTAAAGTACATTTCATTTTGTCAATGAAATACTAATTAATGGGTATTTTACTGATAAAGAAATTTGTATGATTTTGCATAAATGCATATCGCAAAGATGCAAAAACGATTTATTTTATTGTGTTGATCGTGGATTTGTTTACAGCTCTTGTATGTTATACTTTTATTTTCATGCTTTGGGCATAATAATGAAATTGAATGGTTATTTGTAATAAAATACCAATTAATTGGTATTTTATTGTACAGGAAAAATCTTTTAATTTGCAAAAACTAAACTGTATTAATATGAAAAAAATATTCATTCTTCTGTTCGTTTCCTTAGCATTATTTTCCTGTGAAAAAGAAGAAAATAATAAAATTTTTAAATATCAGTTGCTGCCAAGTGAGAACGTATCTAAACCATTTAGTTGTTTGGGGGAGAAACGTACTATTACTTTTACAATTATTCAAAAAACATTGATAGATGATGTTTTAGATTCAGAGGTTCCGATTATTCCCAAGGATGTTTCGATAGAATTTGATAAAACTCTTTTTTCTGATATAGAGACAAAAGTAAAGGGTGATCAAGTTGTATTAAATATAACCTCAAATATTAATAAGGAAGATAAAATTTTGAATGGTGATTTACAGATTTCTTATTCTACTATTAATGGCATAAAAGTAGAAAAAATTCCACTGATTATAGATAAAGGGGAGTTGACATTTATGTATAAAATCCATTCGGAACAAAATCCCTTTATTCTACCAGCTGAAGGTGGCAAGTTTGAGTTGCCTTTTACGTGTAAAAAACAGACATATTTGAATGGGCAGTTTATAGAGGAAAGGTATTCTGCATTGAAAGGATTAAGATTTAAAACGATAAGTACTGGTAATATCTGGTTTCTTACGGTCAGAAAAGACGGGGAAAAAATCGGTTTCTACAAATTTACTTTTGTGGGAGAAGGGCCATATAACCAAAAGAGAGAACCCGAATGCTATTTTAACATATATATCCATGATGCAGATGTGGTAGCAGATAATCCTCCAGAAATATTCAGACAAGATTTTATGCAGCCCCAAACCCCAGGTGAGGATTATTATATCCCTTCCCGGGCCTCTTATAAGCATGGGACTTTCGATTTCTAACATATTCAGTATTAACCTTAATTATATTAATTATGAAACAGTATGTATGTTGTTGATTTTGCCAATTATGTTTTTAATTTTATGTTCCGATGATACAGTTGAAGAAATAGGAGGCTCTAATCATGTTCTTTTTGAGAGATACCTTCAAGAAGTGATAAATATTTCAATGGATAATCTGGAAAGGGTGCGCTTGGTGGTGCAGGAGTTGGTACTGTCACACTACCTGTTATCGGTACAGTATCGGGAACCGCTTTAGGTGGGTAGAGCGGCGCCTTAGTAGGAGTTGCTACTTTTTGCTAAAACATGAAAAAAAGCACTCTGATAATGATCTTTTGTCTATCAACATTCATTATAATCCCACTGCTTGTTGATTTATTCGAACAGGAATATTATACAAAATGCTTCGTAATAGTTTTTCTGTTTATATTATCTGTTAAAGGATTATGTAAAAAATCGTGCAAAAATCCTGATTGTTCATTTAAATAAATATCGCAGAAATGTAAATTGACAGTGGATTTATTTACAGCCCTTGTGTATGATGCTTTTATTTTCATGCTTTGGGCATAATGATGAAAATCAATATGTATAGAAAGGTGACTACATTAATTAGTTTTGCAGCATTTATTTTGTTTTGGATCATCATGTGTCCTCTTGGGATGTATGGTCAAGAATCGAAGTGGGTTGATATGAATCCTGTGGGAAAACGGTATTTGCGTTTTCACAAAGATTTTGCAGTTGATTCGGTTAAATATCCTATTTGGGAATATCAAAATTCTGTTATTTTTGCAAATTCTGGTGTTACTCTTCAATTCAAGAAGGGTGGGCCGTTTTTTTACACAGACCAAAGTCCTTTACATAAAGGGGAATATAATGTGTCGGGGGTAATAGCCCCATTGTGGAATGGTCACGTTTACGGCATGGGACGCCAAATGAATTTAATTGGTATTGGTGTTTTTAACTATGCTGCTATTGGATATAACAAATCATTGTCAGATAATTTATTTGTTGATGTTGCATTGCATGCAATGAAGTTGAGTACTCCTCGCCATGTGGATGAAACATTTGGTATATCGGGTAAACTTTCTTATTCCTTTAATTCCCGAATGAGTTTGCATGTATTTGGCGGTTTTTTATTTACTCCTGTTACTTCATTCAGCCGTAATGACTACGGAGGCAGTGTTGCTTTCGATATAACGGATTCTTTTGGAACGGAATTAGGTATAAGGGGGTATCGTGAATATCCTTTTGAACGTGGGGGAGTTACTCCTATCTTAATGCCTTACTATAAATTTAAAAAGCATAAAGTGGAAATGGATTTTGGTGGATTGTTACAAGAAATAATATATGGATTGTTTAAATAAAAAATATCATTTATGAAGAAAATAGTATTTGTATTGTTCGGATGTTTGATCATCTTTCAAAGTTGTAGTAATGTGTTTTATAACCATGCTAATAAAACGGAAAAGGTTACTGTTAAGGTAAAGCCTTTTAAATAAAATAATTGTTTAATACAAAATCATACACTATGAAAATTGAAAAGATTTTTGGTTGTATTTTGAGTGCATACATGATTGTAAGCTTGTTATCTTGCAATAGCGAAAATGAATTTATCGGTTCTGCACAAGAAACCATACCGGATGTTGAGGTTTCGACAATGGATATGTGGGTAAAAGAAACGAGAAGTGTTAGTGAGTACTTGAATATGCCAGTTCTTCATTTTAAAGATGAACAGGTGTATAGCGAGACGCTCCGGCAGCTTAAAAACATGACAGAAAATGAAAGATTTACTTATTTTCAGCAGTTGGGCTTTGAAGGGGCGTATATTTTATGGGAGCAGGCAGATAGGGAGCTCGATAAAATATTTGATATGGAAAGTGATGATTCTCACTTAATACAAGAGATGATAAATACGTACAAGGATAAATATTCAGATATTTTTTCTTTTAATACAGTTGACTTATTCGACGTTACCCCTTATTTTACATTCACTGATAATGATTTGTCCTTACTCGGTAATATAAAAGGTTACGTTGTAATCGGTAATAGTCTAAGAGGGCCTAAATATGATTATCCTACTTATGATTTGGATGAAGTTGTTTCAGCTACACGGGCAGCAGAGCCAACTCCGATTGAGCCAGGTTTTAAGGGATTTAAAGATGCTTCATTAACAATCAAGAATGGAAAATATAAAAGCACAATGACTATTGGGCGTATCGTTAATGGTAATTCTTTTGCTGTGGAATTTAAAACTAAAAAGAAACAACTTTTTTGGAAAAAGAGTGTTAAGGCCGGTTATTCGGCTATGTTAACAATGAAAAGCTCAAAGTTTAATTATAAGAATACAGTCTTTTGTCCTTATGGAAAAGAAGTTTCGATTTTAAATCTACCCATAGAACGAGTTGGAAATGTCTTTGATGCAGTTGTGGAAAACTTTAAATCTTCAAGGGGAGATGCAAAAGGAAACCAATCATTTCATAACATACGTGTAATATAGTCAACAGTAAAGATAGCAATATAATGAGCGTATATAAATCAAAGTTTCAGCCGATAATGGAGCGCTGGTCTCTGGTGTTAAAGATTGTCTTATTAACTACTGGACTTATGTTTCTATTAAGAACTTTTATGCTACAATCTTTGCAGGATCAAATCGCAAGCCTGTTATTGGGTATCATTCTTGTATCTATATACATATACATGCTGATAGTGATTCCTTCATTTATTTGTTTGGAAAAGGATCAACTCGTTATAAAAAGAGTGTTTGGTAAGAAATGTATTCCGTATTCTTGTATTAAGAACGCTTTTGTTTATGACGGTGTTCAAAATGATGTCCGTTATTTTGGAAGTAATGGCTTTTTGGGGTATATAGGTGTAATGGGGAGTACCCATTATGGGAAATATTATTCCTATGTAAAGAATCCCAATCAACAAATTTTTATATTAACAGAAAAAAAGAATTACCTCTTAAGCTGTGAGAACAGAGATATGTTTATAAAAGATTTGTTGATTCACTTATAATATGCTGAATATTAATATGGTCTGTTGGAAAATATAGTTATGATATTACTTGACGGGAAGAATATGTTTTTTATTCTTCCCGTTAGTTTTTTAGAGAACTAATAATTAATACCCCTTCTCTGCTATTAAGTAATTATATTTTCAATCCTTTTCGCTGCTTGTTTTCAACAGGTGTGTTTAGCCCTAACTTTTCTTTAATTTCCTGAAATTTCTTCCTGAACCAATCGAGTATGGGTACTCCGTCAATGCACAGCCTGAATTTTCCTTTCTCCTGCGGGTCCCTCTCCACTGTTGCCGTTGAGTGCTCCGTCCTGAACTTCTCCTTGTACTCCTTTGAATAGAGCCTTCCCTTGAACT